>JAIXPZ010000002.1 GCA_027486005.1 Legionellales bacterium | reverse complement strand
TAAGACCAGCGTTTTCAAAACCTGATATGAAACGAGGCTTGTTCATACATAGCCGTGAGATTGATAAGGAGAAAACGCGCGAATTTCATCAAGGCGCCAGTCAATTGCACTGAGACGTCGAATATATGGTCGCAATTTTTACCATTCCAAACATCATGAAGAAACTATGACTTGACAATACGGCGAGTCCATATATGTTTCCTTAATTATATTTCGCTCTTGCCTCTGACGCTAGCACCAAAGATTTCTTTCGTTAAATTTCACCCTCATTTTTCATCTTTTGATAAAGATCCATAAAATTTTCAGCCTCTTTTTGCAATTGTTGATACGCAGTTTCTATCGTGTGAAAATCACTTTGTGCGGCGAATTGCAGATCCACGACGGCTTGATGGAGTAATGGTACTTTGACATAACATAATGTTCCCAGCATCGCATGTAATTGTTTACCTAAAGCTTCACGATTATGGTGCTGAATTGATTTTTCAATATTAGGTAAACATTGCTCGGTGAGTTCTTTAGCAAATACAGCAAAGAGATCACGCGCTTTTTGTTCAGTTCCTAGCAATGTCACTGTAGCGTCTACATCAATAATTTGGCTATGAATTGACGATGGTGAGGGCGATGCAATCAATGTTAATCCAGCGATATCAATTGATTCACCTTCACCGTAACGTTTCCAAACATTTTCGACTTGTTCACGTGTCAATGGTTTGCTTAGGACGCCTTGCATGCCTGCTTGACCACAAAAGGTTTGAACATCTACAGCCCCATGGCCCGTCAATGCAATAATAGGTGTTAGCCTACTGGCATGTTCCGTTTTTTCTTTTGCGCGAATAGCGTGTGCTGTTTCATAACCACTCATCACCGGCAAACCGATATCCATGTAAATCAAGCCATATTTTCCAGCTGAAAACATTTCCAACGCTTCTTCACCCGAACTCGCAACATCGACTCTAAATCCAGCCTCATGGAGTAACATTTTAGTGACCACCTGAATAAGATCGCTGTCTTCCACGAGCAAAATTCTCGGCGCATCGGCTGCGAGCGTTGTTTCGTCTGTGGAAGAGTCGCTAAAATTGGCCGGTGCCGTTATGGGTGGTGTGGCGTGAGAAAAAGGATTGGTTTCAGTGAATACTTTTTTTGCTGTGTTTTCAGGTAAAGAAGGCGTTGAGGCACTCGTCATCGGTAACAGTACGGTAAAGCTACTGCCTTTGCCAACGGTGCTTTCAACGTTGATACTGCCATCCATATATTTTACATATTGATCGACAATATAGAGCCCAATCCCACTGCCTTCAATTTTTCCTTGATACGATGGTGTTAATCGACATAGCTTTTCAAAAATAATTTGCTGCTTATCTTCAGGAATGCCAACACCCGTGTCTTTTATTTCAATGCCGACGCGAAGGCTCTTCTCGTTGATGGACTCTGCTAAAAAGGCACGAAGTTGAACACTTCCTGTCTCTGTAAACTTTAATGCGTTCCCAACTAAATTTAATACCACACGATAGGCACTGCCTCGATGGCCAAACAACGTCAGCGGTAAGGTGGTATCATACTCGATAGTAAACTGAAGACCTTTGCTTATAGCACGAGGTAAAAATAAAGCGTAAATCTCTTCGAATAGCGTTTTCAAAGAAAACACTTCTTCTGCTGAAGACCACTCCGTGATTTCTAATTTTGACAATTCCAAACAGCTATTAAAAAAATTCAATACTTGCAGCCCAGAAGAGTGAATTATGGCTGCTTTGTCAGGCGTACACCAACCAGAAGTATGCATCATTAAATCCGCCACACTCACCACCCCTGTCATCGGAGTTTTGACATCATGGCTTATATTCGCCAGAAATTCAGTCTTGGCGCGGTTGGCGGCTTCTGCACGAATCTTTTCTTGTTCTAATTTAATTTGAGTATTTTTTAATTTTGTAATATCGGTGTATATCCCTATAACCCCTGAAATATCTCCATTTTGATCATACAGCGGTATTTTATTAGTAAGTAAAGTAAATAGTTCACCAGTTTTGGTTGTTTGAGATTCTTCAATATTATATTTACCTTGTCCTGAACGCATTACCTCTAAATCATCAGCACGATAAGAGTCACTCTCTTCCTTGCTCCAAGGGAGGTCGTAATCTGTTTTGCCAACAATTTCGCTAGAATCTGCTAACCCTGCCATAACAGAAAAATTTTTATTACATCCCAAAAAAACTGAGTTTTTGTCTTTCCAAAATAAAAACTCAGGTACATTATTAACAAGTTGTTTTAGGTAAAACTTTTCTAAGTCTGAGTTATCCATTTGTTTAAATTTTGTATCAACCAAAATTTAACTCCCTATAAATATTTAATAACTACTTATTATTGAAAAGCATGCTGATTAGAATTTATTGCAACTTTTGCTTTTAGGAAAACTTTTATGTGTTTGCTGTAAACTTGCATTTTGACTAAAAATACTATTCAATTCTAAAGAAACAATATTATCTTCGCTTCTTTCTAAAAGAGGTGGAGTGAAAGTAGGTAGCTCAGGACAAACTGCTAATGTAGATTGACACTCTGATGATTTTTTTTGAATTATCCTCATGGCATTTTCCTTTGCACACATACTATTGAACAAGGAGCATCTAAAATTACTAATTACTTCCTCACTTGAAAAATACGTAGTAGTTTCAAATGTGCAGCTATTAGTATATCGTTGCAGTATTATAGATAGCATATTTTTTAGTAAATTCATTTTTATGATTATAGAATCACTACCGTCAACGTCTGAAAGTTCAGCAGGCTCTATTTTACAAAAATCAGAAATAACATTAGTACTTATAGCGCATATGGTTTTTTGTGCGTATTCTGTTTTTCTCACTAAATCTAGGACTTCACGTCCATTTAAAATAAAATGCAACAACTTCATACAAGCATTATCTATCCAGCCAACGAGTTGTTCTTCTACGCCAATTTCTTCACGTTTATTGACCTCGCTATTTGGATCAAAAAGATCGACAGTACCTCTTGTTTTAATAATGCCATAACCCTTATTAAGGAGTCTCGCTTCACGCATTGGTGGAAAATATTGGCTTACTCCATCAATAATTTGATTGGCTATTTGAATTTCCTCTTCAACATCTCCAACGCCATTTAAACATTGTTGTGCTTCTTCAGATATAAATAAGCCAGTAGATAAAGAAACATTGGTCACTTGTGCATAGGTGCTCATTACAGTCCCATCACCCATATTTGATATCATGGCATGCGGCCCCATGCAAAAAAATACAGAAGGATGTTCTTTAAGGCGAGCAGGAAGCCTAGCCTTAATAATAGTTTTTAATCTATTCGTACGCGAATCTGGCTCCATATGTATAAAAATCTTTTGATTAAGTTTTTCTATTCCTTCCCAAGTCGCATTAATGAAAATATCAGCTTCGCATAACCTGCCATTAACAGTGAAATTGAAACCAATTCGATCCTTTCGCTGCTGAGGAGAATCTATTGTAGAATTGTAGTGAATTCTAATATTCGGGTGGCTCTTCACCTCAGCAATAAGAGTCGAGCGTAATTTAGGCCAATTAAGAAGTTCTTCTCGCGTGTCAACAATAGTATCAACAATATCAAGATTAATTGTTTCTCGATATTTTTCCATCTCAAGAGAAGAAAGGACGTGATAAAAATTATCTGGGTCTCCAAATACTTGATTGCTCACATCTTCAGCAACTAGCGATCTGTAGCATTCTTTAATTGCGCTATAAGTCTGTAAAATCTGTTCTTTAGGATAAATTGAGGCAAATTGAGCTTGATCGTCATGAAGATCTTCCTTCTGCTTCATAATGCAATATAAGCCATGACGTAAATAATTCGTTTCTGGGTATCCAGAACCCAGTAAGCAGTCGGGGTAACGTTTAACAACCTCTATTGTTGCCTTTAAATACAGCTCTGCGGTTTTTTTATGTACATAATGATAGCCATGACCAGCGCGACCAGGTGTTTTATTACTAGTGGCAGACAATAATGCGGATCTTTTTTCATATACGTCGACTAAATAGCCCGCTTTAGCTAATTCTAACGCCGCGCCAACACCGCCTGCGCCACCGCCCGCAACCGCGACCCTAAGAGAATTGTTAGTTTCCCAAAAATCCTGGGACAACGGGCGTATTTCAACGTTATTTCTTGCTGCTTTAAAGTCAAACACAGTAACTCCTAAAACTTTATATCTCTCTACGTACCCTCCATGGCTACACTCAATTTTATTATTTTTCATTGTTAATGATACATCAATTTATCACCCTCTCCAAGGGCTGTAAGGCCATGGCTATCGGATTAAAAAATAAACGAAAATAGGTTAAAGTCAGCGCAAGTTAGTAACTGTGCAAGAGTTATGCTGGCCGAGTTGAGCGTGGTGAACAAAACATTCCTGCCTATCCGGTTGTCACTTAATTTTGGTTTAGCTACAATGCATCGAGGGGAGTTTCTACGATGCTAACTGAAAATCAACAAAGCCAACAACGAGCTGTAAATTCATTTTCTGAAAATCCAATAGCCCACTTAGATTTTCAACGAATGTTTCCGGATGAAGCAGCCTGTCTGTTGTATTTGGAAAAAATGCGATGGCCAGATGGTTTTGTTTGTGACAAATGTTCAGCAGCCGGTGAGCCATTTAGACTTTCTAGTCGCCCGAAAGTACTGAAATGTCGGGCTTGTCAGCAAGATGCTTCGATTACAGCAGGCACGGTGATGCATCGAAGCAAGACGAGTATTCATGTTTGGTTTTGGGCTGCCTATCTTATTACCGCACAGACTTCCGGCGTTTCGGCATTGGAGCTTCAAAAAAGATTAGGCATCAAACGTTATGAAACTGCGTTTCAACTCTTGCACAAATTGAGATAATTTTCATATATGCCTTGCTTAAAAAAATGTAACTAGACTTCATCAATACTGGCTATCCCACCAGTGGATATAAATTGACCCCCCTAAAAATAAGCATTTGATATAGTAGCCTATTTGGGCTACAATTGTAAGAACACGAGTTTAATTGAGTAGAAAAAATGAAGACAGCCACTGTGAGAGCAAGAATAGAGCCGCAATTAAAATATGATGCTGAACAGGTATTGATGAGCCTGGGGTTTTCTTTTTCAGAAGCGATTGAGATTTTTTTGCGACAAGTTAAATTGAACCGAGCCATTCCTTTTGAAATACGCGTCCCGAATGATGTCACGCTTAAAACCTTTGAGGATACGGATAAAGGCAAAAATTTAACACGTCATAAGAGCCCGAAAGCGATGTTTGAAGCACTAGGAAGATGATGTGTTAAAGGCGATTACGACCAAGCAATTTGATAAAGATGTAAAATTAGCGCGTAAGCGTGGAAAAGAACTTGAGAAGCTGTTTGTGATTATGGATGAGTTGCTCGAGCAAAAAAGTCTTCCCGTTAAAAACAGAGATCATGTTTTAACCGGGAATTATGCCAAGCGAAGAGAATGCCATATTGAGCCTGATTGGTTGTTGATTTACATTCCTTCCAGAGAGGAAATTATTTTTGAAAGAACAGGCTCACATTCCGATTTGTTTTAGCTTGAAAAGCGTTGTCTATTTTAAGTGAAGTTAACCTTGATTCTGGTCTAACTGTTTTATTTGCGCATTGATGTAGTCCTGAGATTGAAAGAATCAAGGGGTCGAATCAAGGGGTCAGATCACCATGATTTCAAGTAGAAACTGACAAAATTAAAAAAATACATTTTCTTTCAAGTGAGTAGAAAACTGAATAACTCACCTTAATATTATACATCTAAAGACGCCAAGAGCCGATTTTATTGATAGACATAGGTGAGTCGGATAAACTATTCTCTATAATTTCTGGCAAGGAAAAAGATGAATTACAGTCTACAAAAACGACTGGTATGTGGCATATTGTTGTTGCTATTACCGCTGAGTTTGATTTTTGCTAGTGATACACAACGTATTTTATTCGTTTGTGGAGGCAATACCGGCAGAAGCCCAATGGCTGAAAGCTTGGCAAATGAGTTTTTTGATTTTTCTACCTATGGCTATGAAGCATTTTCACGAGGCGTGAACGTTAATCCAAATGAAATTATGCCTGAAAAAAATGCTGTTATAGTTATGCATCAGTGGGATAATGCTTCTAATATTGATATGCATCGTGCCCAGTCAATTACCATTTCAGATATTGACTCAGCGAGTATTGTGTTAACGATGACCGCAGCGCAGAAAGAGCGGCTACTTGCTTTAGATCCTCATGCGGCTAATAAAATATTTATGTTAAGTCAATGTGCGAATGGAACATTGCAAGATGTCAGTGACATGTATGGTCATGATCTTGCTTTTTATCAAGAAACAGGGAAACAAATTGCGCATTATCTTCAATTGATTAAAGATCATGGTTTTTTTTGTCAGACAAATTAAGGTGATCTGCCCTCGTTGTTGCCATAGCTATTTTGAAAAGAATTTTGTACCCTTAGGCATTGTTTTGTACCTAGGATAAAAGTGCAATGTCAGACGTTTTGAAGCGACCCAATACTGAAAATCATTATAAAATCACTCATAAAGATCTGCCACTCTCATGCCCAACTCAGAAAATGCGTGTTTGGGATTCTCATCCACGGGTTTTTTTGCCTATTGAAGAGACTGGTGAAGTGAATTGCCCCTATTGTGGGGCTAAATACACGTTGATCGAGTAGCTTATGACTATACTCGATAGAACGAATGATGAAGAGTATAAATATCTTGTTGTTGGCCCTTCTTGGATAGGCGATATGGTCATGGCTAACGCCTTGTTCCGTTATCTGAAGTCGCAAGATCCAGAATGTATTATTGATGTTTTAGCACCTGAGTGGAGTCATCCTGTGCTAGCACGCATGCCTGAGGTGCGTCGTCCCATTGTGATGTCTCTCGGCCATGGGGTATTAAATTTAGTAACGCGCTATCAAATTGGGGTTTCATTGCGAGCGGAAAAGTATGATCATGCGATTCTTTTACCTAATACGTTCAAGTCAGCATTAATTCCTTGGTGGGCGCGCATTCCCAAAAGAACGGGCTGGCCCGGTGAATGGCGTTATGGTGTTCTGAATGATAGACGTGTCCTAGATAAAGCGCGTTATCCTTTGATGGTGCAACGTTATTTGGCGTTGGGGGCTAATCATGGGCAGGCACAAGACCTGCTCCTACACCAGGATTTTTATCCACACTTGCAAGTCGATGTTGCGGCGCGTGATCTTGTAATAAAAAAATACGGATTATTGACGAACAAGCCATTACTAATGCTTTGTCCTGGAGCGCAATATGGTGCTTCTAAGCGCTGGCCACAAGAATACTTTTCTCAAGTGGCTGAGTACTATTTAAGTCGTGATTGGCAAGTGGCTATTTTAGGTGGAAAAGCAGAAAGTGAGTTAGTACACAGCATAAATGTTAATTTAACGGTGCCTGCGTTAGATTTAACTCAAACCACACTAGCAGAAGCCATTGATTTAATGTCATTAGCGCAAGTAGTAGTGAGTAACGACTCGGGATTAATGCATGTTGCTTGTGCCTTGGATCGTAAAGTAATTGCCATTTATGGTTCAAGTTCACCGGATTTTACACCGCCTTTACATGTAAAAGCGGTGATATTATCGAAGTCGTTGCCTTGCAAACCTTGTTTTAAACGAGAATGTCCGCTGAAGCATTTAAATTGTTTGCGAACTATCACTCCACAAGCAGTGATCAAGGAAATAGGCGAATAACATGCGTGTTCTCATTATTAAAACGTCCTCCATGGGAGATGTTGTTCACACTTTGCCGGCGTTAACAGATGCTATGCGCGCTATTCCCGGTATTGTATTTGATTGGGTGGTTGAAGAAAAATTTCAAGCGATTCCTGCGTGGCATCCTGCGGTTGATCGTGTTATTCCTATTGCGTTACGTCGTTGGCGGAAAAGTAAGTCAAAAAATCCATTCAGAATTGTAAACGCATTAAAGTCTTTTTATGTGACGCTAAATCAGCAGTCATATGACTTAGTCATTGATGCCCAGGGGTTGATGAAGTCTGCGTTGATGACGCGCTTTGTTCAAGTGCCGCGCGCTGGGTATCAATCTGATAGTATACGTGAAAAATGGGCGTCGTATTTTTATCAACATCGTTATGATGTTTCTTGGCAGCAACATGCGGTTGAGCGAGTGCGCCATTTATTTAGTCAGGCATTGTACTATCCTCGACCCTTCACAATGGCAGACTATGGGGTGGATAAGACCAGATGGTTAAATTTAAAATCAGAGCCCTATGTTCTTTTTTTTCATGGCACCACTTGGACGAATAAACACTGGCCGGAAAGTTATTGGAAAAAATTGACCAAGTTACTCAATGAACGCCAATTAAAAGTGAAACTTTCCTGGGGAACATCAGAGGAATATGAGCGAAGTATGCGTATAGCACATGGATGTCATGCAGAAGTGTTGGCTAATTTAGATATTAATGGCCTTGTGTCGGAGATTGCAAATGCGAGTGCGGTAGTCGCTGTAGATACAGGGCTTTGTCATTTAGCTTCCGCATTAAATATTCCTACTATTGCTTTGTTTGGGCCAACTGATCCAGAGAAAACGGGAGTGATGGGCGAGAAACAAATTAATTTGGCGGCAAATTTTTTTTGCTCTCCATGTTTGAAGAGGCAGTGCCATTATGTCGAACCTTCGTCTGAGTGGCCGGCATGTTTTACGACACTATCTCCTAGTTTGGTGATGAGCCAATTGATGAATATGTGTATTGGGAAACATTAATGAAACTTGCATTTTGTATTTTTAAGTATTTTCCTTATGGTGGTTTACAGCGAGACATGTACAGTGCCGCAGAAATTGCCATCGCGCGTGGGCACGAAGTTGATATATATACTATGCATTGGAAAGGGGATTTTCCTGAGGGAGTAACAGTTAAAATTATTTCAGTGAGCGGTCTCACCAATCATGGCCGAGCCATGTCATTTGGATTAAAATTAAAAAAAATATTTGATGAAAAGTCTTATGATCGCATAGTGGGATTTAATAAGATTTCCGGCCTAGATATTTACTTTACGGGAGAAAATTGTTTTGCTCAGCACCTTGAAAATAAAGCAACTCCCATTATGCGTTACCTTCCAAGGTATTTTACATTTTGTTTATTAGAGAAAAAATTATTTTCTGAGAAAAGCAATACGGAAATTTTATTGATTTCCCCAAGAGAGAAGCAAGTCTACCAAAAATTTTACAAAACAAAAAATGACAGGTTTCACTTCTTATTTCCAGGAGTAGAAAGGCGTTTATTTTCTGAAGAAGAAGCGCTAGGTATAAAGAATATAACACGCGAAGCCTACAAAATATCGAACAGTAAGATTTGGATATTGTTTGTAGCGTCTGATTATGCTCTTAAAGGTCTGGGGCGAGTGTTGGAAGCCATCCAAGATATGGATAAGTCTTTTTCCGATAAAATTGTTTTATCAGTGGTGGGTTATGACGATAGTTCTTCTTATAAGGCATATTTAAATAAATATAGCATTAAAACGCGAGTAGATTTTCTGGGAGCTTCTGATCAAGTCTATGAGTTAATGAGCAGCGCTGATTTGCTTGTTCATCCTGCCAAACTAGAGTTAGCTGGAAAGGTATTGCTAGAGTCTATGATTAATCACTTGCCTGTACTTACCACAGAAGTATGCGGGTGTGCTGACTATATAAAAGAGGGTCGTGGTGGAAAAGTTTTGCATGAGCCTTTCTCTCAAGCCACGTTTACAAACTCGTTAAGAGAAATGCTCGAGGGCAGCATCTTAGGAGAATACAAGAAAAACTTGCGTGAGTATAAGATGGATGAGCGGGTGTATCAGTCTCATGAACATCTTGTAAATTATATAGAAGCATTAGACACGCATTATATTAGAGATTTTTTTATTGATGAATTTTTAAGAAAGGCTCTTCCTGAGAACAAGCAAGAGTGTATTCGTTATATTTTTTCTTTAGAAGGAAAAACCTATAGACAAGTGAAAAGCAGAAAAACTATTTCCGCCGTGATCGCAGGAAAGAGCTACTTTATCAAAATGCATCATGGTGTTGGTTGGAGAGAAATTTTAAAAAATGTTTTAGTACTTAAATCTGCCGCTCTTGGTGCAAAACAGGAATATAGAGCAATTCGTGCAATGGAGGTGGCTGAAATTTTAGTTCCTCAAGTGTGTGCTTATGCTACTGATGGGGTGAATCCTGCTAAAATATGCTCGTTTATTGTGACTAAGCGAATATATTATCAGTATGATTTAGAGAAACTTTGCCAGACTTGGCCAATACAACCGCCCTCTTTTGTTTTTAAGCGACGTTTGATACGTCGTGTTGCGGAGATTGCCAGGAAAATGCATGAGGCAGGAATGAATCACCGTGATTTCTATTTATGCCACTTGCTTTTAGATAGTCGTAGCGAAGCGGATTTTGATCTCTATTTGATTGACTTGCATCGTGTGCAAATTCGCAAAAAAATACCTTTGCGTTGGAGAGCGAAAGATTTATCGGGGTTGTATTTTTCTGCCATAGGAATAGGGTTAACACGCCGCGATGAATATTATTTTCTTGTTCAGTATTATCAACAACCGTTGAAATTAATATTCAAAAAGCGGCGACTTTTTTTATTGTGGATTTATTTGAGAGCTAAGATGTTGTACCGTCGTCATCAGAATAAACATTAATTATAATGAGGTCTACTCTACGACAGACCTCGGACAATGTCTGCATTTGCTATTGCGGCGGATTGACCTAATCTATCAAATTTTTCTTCTAGTGGGACATGGCTGCCGAATACTATACTAACAATGCGGGTTTCAAAGCGTTCCCAGTGAATGGTGTTGCATAGTAGTAATAACTGAAGGTCAGTTAAATGCGCCATAGAATATCGGGGTTTAGCTTGCAGAGGGTCGATTAACTCTTTACGGTCGAAGTATTGCAAATCAAGCACAATAGCCTCGTTGTTAGGTAATGGTTTCGTTGAGCCTGGCTTAGGGGTAAGTGTCAATATCGGCGTACTATTGCCAAATTCTGAGTCTAACAATTCTTGAGTTTTATCTTCCTGTATCTTCCCTGCTCTTAGTACATTAGCTCGTAAAACTAGATTCGCCTTATCAAGATTGTCGACCACGATGAAGAATTTTTCCTGTAAACTTTTGATTAGCCAGGGTTTGGCATCAAACTCATCTGTTCCAGAGTCATTTTGGATAGAGATATAAACCGTGCGATCCTCTTTAGGAATCGGCGTGAGATAAACAAATGAACTTGCTCTTGTCTTAACTTTCATGTTGGTTTGAGTTACTTTAACCTCAGTTGGCGATACCGGCTTAGTAAGTGGTTGACAAGCAGTTAATAGGCCAAGGCTGGTGGACAAAATAAGTAAGTATAGAGAGTATTTTTTTAACATCATCGCAGTATTCAAGAATTTCTGAAGCACTGTTATACCATTCTCATGATAAGGGTGACAAGTATGCAAATCACTATTCCTTGTGCAATAGCACCTCTACAGGCAAAAGTCTGCATTCCCGGCTCAAAAAGCATCACTAATCGCGCTTTATTATTGGCTGCTTTGGCAGAGGGGGGCTCTTTTTTGAAAAATGTGCTTTTTAGTGATGATACATGGACATTAATTGCAGTATTGCGCGAGCTGGGCATTGTCGTTGAAATAGATGAAGATCAGTGTGCCGTTAAAATTGAAGGGTGCTCAGGGAGATTCCCTCAATCACGCGCGACGATTAACTGCCGAGATGCTGGGACTGTTGCTCGTTTCTTATTGGTTGCGTGTGCGAATCAATTGGGTGAATTTCAATTTGAAGGCAGCGCGCGTTTATCTGAGCGTCCTTTAAGTGATTTAGTGCATGTGCTGCGTCAGCAAGGTGCTGATATTTCTTCCTCATCTTTACCGCTTGTGATCAGGCACAGTGGTGGTTTGCTCGGTGGTATAATTAATATTTCGGGTGATATTAGTAGTCAGTTTTTATCAGGCTTATTAATAAGCGCACCACTTTTTAAAACTGATGTAATAGTAAATACTAAAAACCTCACTAGTGAACCTTATGTGGCAATGACCTGTGCGATGATGCGTGATTTCGGTGTCGAAACAGTAGTTCACGACCTGCAGTGGCGCGTGAAGGTCGGAGGAAAGTATCGAGGAAGACATTATTGGATAGAATCAGACTTCTCAAGTGCTTCTTATTTTTTTGCGGCGGCGGCGGTTACTGGTGGAAAAGTAACGATATTGGGTATGGTGCGCGAAACAAGTATTCAAGGGGATAGTGAGTTTCTTGCAGTATTAGAAAAAATGGGGTGTGATGTCATATCCAATGATGAAGGTATCACTGTTGTTGGTCCATCGCAGTTGAAAGGTGTTGATGTTGATATGCAACATATTTCTGACACGATGATGACGCTGGCCGCTATCGCGCCTTTTGCAGATTCGCCGACGCGTATTACCAACATTGGCAATACGCGAATGAAAGAATCCGATAGGATTGCAGCAATGGCCAATAATTTACGTCAACTTAATCTTTGTGTCGATGAAGAAGAAACCGCATTAACAATTTATCCTGGTACGCCGTCCTCTGGGATTATAAAAACATATCACGACCATCGTATCGCCATGGCTTGTGCGTTAATTGGATTAAAAGTGCCTGGTATCGTTATTGATGACGCTAGTTGCGTGAGCAAAACATTCCCAGATTTTTTTAAAGTGTTTTTTTCGGTCTTTTCTTCATCCTAGATTTATGATTTTTTTTAACTTCATCCGTCAGCATTTGTGTTTGAGTCACGGGATCGACTGCTTGTAATCGCGTCCACCATGCTGCTTTTTCTTGATATTTTGAATCGATCTCTGCGCGCAATAATAGAAAATCATACGCGGCTCTGAATCGAGGGTGATCAAGTAGCTCAAATGTTTTTGGGCTCGCTGGTTGCGTTAAACGAAATTGCAAATGCCAAATATCACGAATCGCCATCACTAATATTTTTGGAATAGCGGTGCTTTTGATTTGTGTGGAAATCACTTGTGATGCTGCAATATTGCTTGCTTGCGCTTTTGGCATTTCATCGCTTAATTCCAGAGACTTATCTTTATAAACATGCCATAAGAAAATAGCTAATAAAAAAGCGGGAGTCACTTTTTTATTGTGCAAGACACGCGCATCGGTATTACGACAAGCGCATTCAATAAAAGATTTTATTTGACTATTTTTTTCCATCATCGCTGCTGTTTGTGGAAAAAGAACATGAAAAAGATGTCGTTGATATAAGAGGTGAAATGTTTTCAGTGCTGCGCCAGTATGAAATAATTTATACATTTCATCAAACAAGCGCGCATGAGAAATATCTGCTAATATAGGCGCCATTTTTTTAATCGGCGCTAAAGAATTTTTCTCTATTGTGAAATTGAGTTTTGCAGCAAGGCGGACGACTCGTAACATCCGCACAGGATCTTCGCGATATCGAAGTTTTGGTTCCCCAATGACGCGAATGATTTTATTTTTAATGTCATCCATCCCACCAACCGCATCAATAATAGAAAAATCAGCAATATTGTAATACAGAGCGTTGATGGTGATATCACGACGCCAAATATCTTCTTCAAGTGTGCCGTAAGTATTGTCTCGCTTAATCATTCCGCTGTGATGCAATTCTTGTGTGCCCTCATCGCTGTCAGCGCCACGAAAAGTAGCCACTTCAATAATATCACGGCCAAAATGTACGTGCGCAAGACGGAATCTTCTTCCAATTAAGCGACAATTCGTAAATAAATCTTTTACTTGATTAGGGCGGGCATCGGTGACGATATCAAAATCCTTGGGAATAATGTTTAGCAATAAATCGCGAACACCGCCGCCGACAATATACGCTTGAAAACCAGCAGACTTTAATCGATACAGCACCTTGAGTGCGTTAGAGCTAATGTTGTCTCTGGAAACAGTATGCTGAGGACGATGGACAATGCAGCGTGCATCAATGTTGCTGGTGGCTGCTTTTTTTCTCTTAAACAGAAGTTTAGCAAAAAACGCTTTAATGATTAGGCTCCTTTGAAATTAATAAGTAAAATAGATATACGACCTAACCGTAATGCTCAACATAACGATCTAGTAAAATCCGAATCATCTTTTGATAGGGAGTGTGGCGTATTTTTGCTTCCTTTTTAAAATATTCTAAGCTATCTTTTGTTAAGGATAGCGTGATTTTGACGGTCTCATCAGCAAGCACTAACGTTTCCGGAGGAGGTAAAAAGTCCTTTATAATCTCGACCCGACCAATAGAGGCATTTGTATATTTAATTTTTTTCGTTTTCATAAATTTTTTTTCCTTTTCGCCAATAACCGGCGCGAATAATACGAATTTTGCTAGCTCTGTAAGTGAATCGAACTGTCATAATTCCACCATCGACTTCGCCAAAGCAATAGTAGCGATTCTCGCCCTCGCTGTGCTCTAAATCTTGTGCGATAACACGATTTTTATCTAAAAAAACCTTTTGCGCCTCATAGAACGACACGCCATGTTTCTCACGGTTAACCTGATTCTTGGCCTCATCCCATTCAAAATTGCTCTTCTTCATACCTTTATGATAAATTAAAGCACAACAAAAAGCAATATAAAAATATGGAAAAAAAATAACTGTAATGTTTATAAGGCAACATACTGTGCTACGCTAACGTACTTTTGTTATGACTCAATAAGTGATCAATGTCTTTTTTACCATCGCCGTCTCTCGAAGCGCAGGCGCATAGTGAGCGTTTGACTGAACGCTTAAAACAGCACGTGCAGCAGCAAAGCTGGATAAGTTTTGCTGAATTTATGCATCGCGCTTTATATGAGCCTGAGTTAGGTTATTACGTCTCTGGAAGCCGCAAATTAGGAGCGAAGGGTGATTTTGTGACAGCTCCGGAGATTTCTTCGTCGTTTAGTGAATGTCTTGCGTTACAGTGTCAGCAGATTTTTGGTGAATTAGACGCGCCTTCTATCTTGGAATTCGGCGCTGGCTCGGGTGTTATGGCAGCAGATATTTTATTAAGTTTAGAAAGGGCCCGATCTCTTCCTCAAGCCTATCTTATTTTAGAGGTAAGCCCGGACCTTCAAGAACGCCAGCAACAAACGTTACAAGAAAAGTGCCCGCACTTACTTTCTTCGGTGTTATGGTTAAAAGAGTTGCCAAAAAATTTTGAAGGAGTGGTGTTAGCGAATGAGGTGTTAGATGCTATGCCGGTGCATTGTTTTGAGATACAAAATGGGAAGATAGTTGAAAATGGGGTTGTGGTTGATGGGGGTGGGTTTATATGGCAAGCAAAGAATGGCACGCCAGCACAAGCGGCTATTCAGGAAAGACTGGGTCCCAGCTTGCACTGCGCTGACAGTGGTGAAATGAAAGAAAACCTTCTTATAGAAGGCTATTCTTCAGAAATTTGTTTGGCGATTAAACCTTGGTTAGCAGCATTATATTCTTCAATGAAGCGCGGCGTTGTTTTGCTCGTTGATTACGGGTTTCCAGAAAGAGAATATTATCATCCTGACAGAGACCAGGGGACATTGATGTGTCATTATCGTCATTATGCGCATACAGATCCATTTCTTTATGTAGGCTTACAGGATATTACTGCGCACGTTGATTTTACTGCGGTAGCAAAGGCAGCCTTTGAAGCAGGATTCAAGATCATGGCTTATACGAATCAAGCTAATTTTTTGATGTCATTAGGTGTTCTTTCCAATACTGATGCCGCAGCGCTAGACATGCAGCAGAATTATAAACATGCGCAATCACTAAAGAAGTTATTGCTACCGTCCGAGATGGGTGAATTATTTAAAGTGATTGCGTTGCAGAAGAATCTTGAGATCACCTTGCAAGGATTTCAATTAAGTGATGATAAACGTCGCTTGTAATGAGTTGTGTTATGAAGGTTGATTGATTACCATACGCGCGTTAATTGTATCATCAAAGGATGACGTGATGAAAGTACGCCATTTATTTTTATCCTCCTCGATCTTTTGGGCTGTTTTTTTATTTGTTGTCATTTTTTTCACACCGGCTTCACAGGCGTCAAATTCTGTCGCTTCAGAAGGATATTTACTTAAAGACTTGACGACAGGAAAGGTGCTTGCTGAAAAAGAAAGTACGCATTATTTCACTCCTGCGAGTAATTTAAAAATGTTTACAGCTGCTGCGGCGTTAATGATTTTAGGCCCTGATTTTTCTTACAAAACACAGATTTACTTTGATCCTAAAAAAATTCACGCACAAACTTTAACGGATGATGTGACGCTGGTATTTTCCGGTGATCCTATGTTAAAGCAACAGGATCTTGCTACTTTATTGCAGTCCCTGAAGACGAAGGGCGTTAGTCGTATCCATGGCAATATTTTATTTGTTACGGATACATTAGACGATAGACCTTATGCCGATGGCTGGCCGTGGGATCAATTACATATTTGTTATTCTGGACCGACGAATACGCTTAATATTGATCAAAACTGTTTTTTATTTCATGTGTTTACCACTAAAAACAATCATCCATTGGATGTTCCACCTTCTGTGCAATGTTCACAGCGAGCCACTGGTGAGCCCTGCATTATTAACCAAGCAATGACAAAAGATGACGCGAGTTGTAAGCTGATGTTTGATCATCATGACAATCAATACACGCTTTCTGGTTGTTTAGCACCTAATGGTAAGCATTCTGAGCGCATGCGAGTCGCTATTCCTGATGCGGCACTTTACGCGCAGGCGCTTATTAAAGAGCAGCTTAAAAAACAAGGGATTGTTTTAGATGGTCGTATATTGCTGAGCGGGGGCAAAAAACCATCCAGCGCGCCCATCGCGACCCATAGTTCTTTGCCTTTGTCAGCACTCATTCGTGTGATGATGAAATACTCAGACGATTTGATCGCCAATGCCTTATTCAAAACGATGGGCGGTTATTATTATCATGCGCAAGGTACATGGGAGCGTGGAATTAATGCAGAAAAAATAGTATTAGGTGCCGCGCTAAATATTGACCCTAAATCGATGTTTATATTTGATGGTTCAGGTGAATCTTATTATGACGCAATTACTCCTGAGCAAATGATGCGTTTATTAGTGTATATTCAAAAAACGCCATCATTGGCCAAGGTGATTATTCCTGCGTTGCCAATAAATGGAGCAGACGGAACCCTGGTGGGCCGTTTAAGAGAATATCCTAGTGTTATTCATGCAAAAACAGGAACATGGCGAGATGTTTCCGCTCTTTCGGGATATGTGATAAAATATCACACACTCTGGGCATTTAGTATTTTTGTTAATGGCATGACACCGCTGGAACGCGGCGATGCCAATCAAGTCGATGCCTGGGTGTTAAGCGTGCTGCCTTCGGTAAGTCATGCGCATCCTGATAAAAAAAAGACATAAGGTGAGAATTTAATGAAAAAACGTGGGTTGGGTCGGTCGTTAAATGCCATACTTTCTCCGGTGGAATTACGCGCGAGTACTTCATCGACGGAGGTTGTCGGTGAAAATCTATCTTTATCGGGATCCATGGTCAATTTGCCCATTACACAATTGATCCGAGGACAATATCAACCACGTCGCGAAATGGATGAAGAAGCGCTGAATGAATTAGCAGTTTCTATTAAAGCGCAAGGCGTCCTTCAGCCGATTCTTGTGCGTAAACTAGCGAGCGGCCAATTTGAAATTATCGCCGGTGAACGACGTTGGCGCGCAGCGCAAAAAGCCGAATTAGCCGAAGTGCCAGTGATTATCAAAGAAATTCCTGATGATGCTGCTATGGCGATTGGTTTGATCGAAAATATTCAACGCGAGAATCTTAATGCCATCGATGAAGCGTTTGGATTGCAGCGTTTGGTGCAAGAGTTTTCGTTAACCCATCAAGAAATCGCTGAAGCGGTAGGTCGATCACGCACGGCAGTATCCAATCTTTTACGATTGTTAAATTTACCCGCTTCAATTCAACGGTATTTACAGTGTGGCGATTTGGAAATGGGCCACGCACGAACGTTGCTGGCGTTGCCTGAAGTTCAACAATTACGCGCCGCAGAACATATTGTTGAAAAAGGTTTATCTGTTCGTGAGACGGAACGTTATATCAAACAATTGCAGAATTTGAGCGAAGGAAGAGCGCAGATTGGCGCAGCTCCGGCTAAATTACAGGCGGAAATAACCCAATTGCAAAAACAACTTTCTACCGCTTTGGGATCAAAGGTGACCATTCAACAAAATGCCAAAGGCAAAGGCAAGCTGGTGGTTCACTATGCTTCTGCGGAGGCGCTTGCGGCCATTTGTCAGCGTATTCAATAGCCAAAATTTATCTATACCATTCGCCAATGAACTTGCGACATTAGGTTTATATACAATTACAGGGTTGAAGTAGAGCGACCGAATTACTCCGATCGCCCCTTTCTCAGAACCGTACGTGCAGATTTCCCGCATCCGGCTCCCGAGAGCGCTAAATTATTCAGCGGACGGCGAACATCGATGTTGTCTTAAAATTACGCGGATATTTCATTTCTTTGAGTAGTTTTCCGAACGTCGTCCAATTCATTTTACGTTGCCCACCTTTGCGATTTATCCAGCGAAAGAGAGATCGCTCACTTAGTAAAATAAATGATTTCACTCTTCGTTGATTGTCGGAGATGGCATGATAATTTATCCAGCCCACAACAATTTTCTTAACGTGACCTTGCGGCAAGCTTGGGTAAAAAAATATTTTCAATTTTTTGCATTTAGGGGTTGATATCTTTCGTCTTCAGTCAAATGCGTATAATTCATTGGCATCCTTGATGTCCGTCAAAGTGGCCAGCAGTATACTGCATTTGACCACTAATTATTCATCAATTGCACTTCGTATTTGAATTCGCGACCCAAAAAAATCAAGAATACAAAATTTTAATGCGGCATCCCTGATGAATTTGGGATGTTATTTATAATTATAATTATAATACCCATACCCATACCCATACCCATACCCATACCCATGCTTTTTACTGCTTTTGGATAAGTTGTTATAAACGATGCCATCTAAGTGATTGCCAGATTTTTCCAACAGGTTTTTTGCGTGCTCAATCTCTCTTAATTGATTTTTCCCAGACCCAACAATCAGTAGTTTTATACACGAAAATTTAAAAATAAGATTGGCATCTGTCACTGCAAGGAGTGGTGGTGTATCAATAATAACAATATCGTACTTATTTTTTACTATGCGAATAAGCTCTTCGAAGCGATGATGCATTAATAATTCAACCGGGTTTGAGGGATAATCGCCGCTAGAAATAAAGTCAACATGTTCAAGGACTCTTTTCGTGGCCCCTTCAAGAGAAATATCCCCCTTCAAATATTCAGCTAACCCTGAAGATCGATTAACACCAAATGTTTTTGAAAGCACTCCTTTTCGCATATCTGCATCGATAATGAGAACCTTCTCTCCTAAGTCTGACAGTAACGATGATAAGTTACCAGAAATAAAGCTTTTTCCAACGTTAGGACTGCAACCTGAAATAGAAATAATTTTTTTCTTTTCAGAAGAGGCCATGGTTAATTTTAATGCTGTTCGCAAGCCTCTGATTGCTTCAATAGCGATGTCCTTTGGTTCTTCGAGACATAATAAATAGTTTTTTTGCTCCTCTTTGTTCTCCCTCATGCTTTCAGCCAACTGACGTTGCGCATGACTGTATGGTACGATGCTTAGCACAGATATTTTTAAAAATTTTTCTAATGTTAACGGATCAATAACCTGTGATAATGTTTGGCGAAATAATATAAACCCAATAGAGATAAAAACACCAAGCAGTACACTTACCATTAGTATCAATGGTGTTTTTTTTGGTATAGAAAAGATAGAAAACGATGCTGTTTCAAGTACGCTCACAGAGCTGACTGTGCTGCCTTTTAAGATCTGCATTTGTTGTAAATTTTGCATAACACCAGAATAAATTTCACCATGAATTTGGATGTCACGCTCAAAGTTCTGTGCATCTTGAGCAATCAGTGGAATTTTTCTGAGATTTCCCTTTAGTTCTTGTAATTTCTCTTCCAAATTTTGATGTTTTTGTTCAAGCGCAATAATATAAGGATGCTTAGGTGTAAAATTTTGTAACATCTCTAATTTTCTTAGCGAAAGCTCTTGAATACTTCTTTCAATATCAACAATTTCTTCTAAAAAAATCTGTGCTTCTGATGCGCTATCAATAGCCCCGGTTTTTGATCGATAATAATTGAGACGTGTTTCTGCTGCATCTAAATCTTGGGTAATATTAGGTAATTGATTTTGTAAAAAGCTGACTGTTTTCGTTGCTTCTTTCGCTTTTTCGCCAATATTTTTTTCAACTGCTACTTCTAAAATGGTATTCAGTATTTGCTGTGAGTATTCTGGATCGTTAGATCGGTAGCTCAGTTCTAGTATTCCAGTATTCTCACCCTGTTCTTTGATAATCAAGTTTTTACTCAGTAATTGAGCGATACCATTAGTGGGTTGTTTAATTATAGTGAAGGCTGATCCGTTTTGGCCTTTGATCGCTGAAACTTCCAATGAAATGGCCTGACCTCCATTTGCAGGGGAAGAGAGTTTGCCAACCGTTCCTTGCAATACTTCGGTTTTATTGGGTGAGTAGAGAACATAGTGATCAGGGTCTTCTAAGACCAGTGTAAACTCTATACCTTCTAATGTCTTTGGTAAATTAAATTGATTAACATGAATAAATCTCTCATTTGCTTTTCCAAGCAATCGCACAAAGAACTCACCAACAATCGGTAAATAATGAGGTTCGGCTACAACGTTTAAACCAAGGCGGGAAGCTACCGCACCCATGATATAGTCGGATTTTATTAATGCTGTTTCTGTTTCAGCGGGGGACGCATTGCCAAAGCTTTTTGAAGTAATACTATCATTCATGCCCAAAACCGCTGCTAAATTTAAGGCATTACTTGACTCACCCTCCACTTTGATTAAAGCTGTTGATTCATAGATAGCTGGGCGTGTGTAAGCATATAAAGCGCCTATGAATAAACAGCTAGCAGCTACGAAAGCAATAAACCAGTAATGCGCTTTAATTAATCCTAGAAAAATGCGCAAATCCATCACTTCGTTATTTGATTGATCACTATGTGAAAATATGTGGCTATTCTCAGTATTCATAAAATTGTCCCTTTTGAAATAAATTTATTATCCTACGACATTATTAACGGTGCCGCTTCCAGAAAGTGAAGGAATAATTTGGCTGACCACTCTATTCCATGCAGATATACCAGCAGGAGGCACATAAATAATTACATTGTTTTGTAAAAAAAACTTGTTTGCCGCAATGACAGAGGCTGGTTTTTGTGCATCAAACCAATGAATATAGATTTCTCCAGATTTTTCATATAACACAAAAATTTCGCTTGTGTTAGCTGTAATAGAGTTCACCCCGCCCACACTATCAATAGCTTCCATTATGGATAAGGGTCTGTCCGTTATCGGTACTAAGCCCGGTTTATTTACCTCTCCAATAACTTGCACTAACTGACTTCTGAATGTAGCCACTCGAACGCTTAACTGAGGGTCACGAATGTATTCTTTCAGTTTATCTTCGAGCGCAACACGTGCTTCATCAAGAGATAAACCTTCTACTTTTAATTTTCCGGCAAAAGGAAAAAATATATAGCCCTGTTCATCAACTAAAATACCATTTTCCTCTGGCGTGGAGATTTGATTTGTGGGTGTTGTTAGTTCTGGATGATTCCAGACAATAATATTGAGAATATCATAAGCCCCAATTTTATATGCATAGGGTAAGTCGTTTTGATGTTGAGCTAGCCACTGTGAATTAATTTCATTGACCTTAAAAGAAGCAGATTTACCGTTTGCGTGATAGCCATCCTGAATATCTGATTCAGAAAAATAAGTTCCGGGAACTGAACACGAAGATAATAGGAATACTAGGCTAAAACACAATATGTTTTTTATATCTTTTTTTAAACGAGTGACAACCATGATAACTAATCCCTTTTAACCAAATTGAGAAAAATAAAAAAAATAATTATTAAAATGAGCGTATCGCATAGTTTTTTAAAATGAAAGGATTATCTTAAAAAACTGTTTTTTTTCTCGTAATTTAAATTGTAAAACTTGCTTTTAAATATCCAAAGCCTTGGGCAGGGTAAAAACTAAGCATGAACTGGTCTCTTGTGAGCCAGCATGTGACCAGTAGATGTTTTAAATGCAAACAATTATTCTGTCAAATAGTAATCATGAACAAGAAAAAAAATTTCAGGCATAAATTAAATATTAAATTTGTTAAAGAATCTCTAGAGTTCTTTACTTCGTTAAGTATTCTGTGTAATCTTTTGAAATAAGCGTATATACAACAAGGATGTTGAAAAAAAATGAATAGAAAAATATCAGTTATTGGGTTGGGATATGTTGGTTTACCTGTTGCAGTTGCTTTTGGTAAGCAAAATCAAGTCGTTGCTTTTGATATCAACCAAAAGCGCATTGCTGAGCTCCTTCAAGGAAATGACATTACGCGAGAAGTCTTCAAAAAAGATTTAAAATCGTCAAATTTGTTGTTCACTTATCATTCTGCAGATATTAAAAAAGCTGACTTTCATATTGTTGCGGTACCTACCCCGATTGATGTGGCAAACCAACCTGATCTTCGCCCTATTTTATCTGCTTCAAAAACAGTGGGTGAACAGTTAAAAAAAGGCGATATTGTTGTTTATGAATCTACCGTTTATCCAGGCGCTACCGAGGAAGATTGTGTTCCTGTGTTGGAAAAATATTCTGGGTTAAAATGTGGCAAGGATTTTTTTGTCGGCTATTCACCGGAGAGAATTAATCCTGGTGATAAAGAACATACATTTACAAAAATTAGAAAAATTGTTTCTGGACAAACGCCAGAAATATTAGATATTGTTGCAGAAGTTTATAGTAGTGTTGTGACTGCTGGGGTGTATAAAGCGGCTAGTATTAAAGTCGCAGAAGCGGCAAAAGTGATTGAAAACACACAGCGTGATTTAAATATTGCGCTGGTAAATGAGCTTGCAAAAATTTTTAGTAAATTAAATATTGACACAGCGAGTGTTCTTGAAGCCGCTGGAACAAAGTGGAATTTTCTACCCTTTAGACCAGGTCTTGTCGGTGGGCATTGTATCGGCGTTGATCCTTATTATCTTACTTATCGCGCAGTCAAAGCAGGATATCACCCAGAGGTTATTTTGGCTGGCAGGAGAACGAATGACAGCATGGGTAAATTCATTGCTGAGCAAACGATTAAGAATATCATTAAGCTCGGGGCAAGTGTATCAAATGCAAAAATTGGTATTTTAGGTTTAACATTCAAAGAGAATTGTCCTGATATACGAAATACAAAGGTTGTTGATATTATCAGAGAGCTTGAGGAATACACGCCAAATATTTATGTGCATGATCCGTATGCGAATAAAGAAGACACTAAGCATGAGTATGGTATTGATCTTGTTGAATTTGATAGCCTGAGTAATTTGACGGCTGTCATTGTGGCCGTAGCACATGAAGAGTTTAAACTATTTTCAATAGAAAAGTATAAATCTATTCTTAATGGCATTAAATTGTTGGTGGATGTTAAGGGTATGCTCGATGAAGGTGAGGCCGAAAAATGTGGCGTTACAGTCATTAAATTATAATAAGGAGGAATAACTATGAGCAACATAAACATAGCAGTGATTGGTGGTGGTTACTGGGGTAAAAATTTAATTCGAAACTTTAATGAGTTACAATCTTTGCATACTATTTGTGATCCTTGTTCCGCTGTTTTGGAAAAAATGTCAGTTGCTTATCCAGGGGTAAAATTAACTGAGGATTTTCAAGATGTTTTATTGGATAGAGAGGTTCACGCAGTTGTGATTTCTTCGCCTGCAGTGCTGCATTATAGCTTAACAAAGCAAGCAATTCTTGCTGGAAAAGATGTTTTTGTTGAAAAGCCATTAGCCTTAAATTCAGACGAAGGAGATGAGCTTGTTAAATTAGCCGAAGAGCATAAAAGAGTGCTGATGGTTGGGCATTTATTGCAGTATCACCCCGCCATTCATAGGTTAAAGAAACTGATCAATGAAGGAAGTTTAGGAAAAATTCAGTATATTTATTCCAATAGATTGAATTTTGGAAAAATTAGAAAAGAAGAAAATATTTTATGGAGTTTTGCGCCACATGATATTTCGGTTATTTTATCGCTTATCAATGAAATGCCAGTGAGTGCGAGTTGTACTGGCGCTAATTATTTAAGCCCTCAGATCGATGATACGACGATGTCGAACCTTTATTTTAATAATGGTGTTCGTGCGCATATTTTTGTTTCGTGGTTACATCCCTTTAAAGAGCAAAAGCTCGTGGTGATTGGTGATAAACAAATGGCTGTATTTGATGATACCTTGCCGTGGGATAAAAAATTAGTGCTATATCCACATAAAGTGGTCTGGATTAATCAAGCGCCACAAGCTGAAAAAGCAGAGTGTGAGTTTGTTACCTTAGAACAAGTTGAGCCTTTGCAAGAAGAGTGTAGGCATTTTATTGATTGTGTAAAACATAAAAAGACGCCCATCACGGATGCAAAAGAAGGGGCTAGAGTGCTGAAAGTTTTGAATGCTTTCCAGGAATCGTTAGATAATGCTGGCCTGAAAGTAGATATGAATAAAAAAGCAACAAATAGCAATATCCACTCAACTGCCTGTGTGCATCCTAGTTCAGTCGTTGGTAGTAAAACAAAAATTTGGCATTTTACGCATGTTATGCCAAATACCACGATTGGTCATTCCTGCTCTTTCGGTCAAAACTGTGTTGTAGGTCCAAACGTTACGGTAGGAGATAGGGTGAAGGTTCAGAATAATATTTCCATTTATGATGGTGTTGAAATTGAAGATGATGTCTTTCTCGGGCCATCAATGGTATTCACCAATGTGATTAACCCTAGAAGCTTTGTTGTAAGAAAAGAGGAGTTTAAAAAAACTGTACTTAAAAAAGGCTGCTCCATAGGGGCAAACGCGACTATTGTTTGTGGTATCACCATTGGTGAATATGCATTCGTTGGCGCAGGCTCAGTCGTGACCAGGGATGTCGCGCCTTATTCATTAGTATACGGTTCACCAGCAAAGCATCGTGGTTGGGTTAGTCAACGAGGAAATAAGCTCGAGTTTGATGAAAATGGGTATGCGATTGATGCAGAAGATAATTCTGATTATCAATTAGAGAATGGATTAGTTGTAGCAATGGAGGAAGAAAATGAAACCGTTTTTTGATTTAGTTGGCCAATATCATGCTTATAAAGATGAAATAGATCAAGCCATCCAATCTGTGCTAGAGAGTGGAAATTTTATTATGGGCGAGCCTGTAAAACTATTTGAAACAGAGCTTGAGCAGTACTGTGGTGCTAAATATGCCGTGAGTTGTGCGAATGGAACAGATGCCTTGCAAATTGCGCTGATGGCGATTGGCGTTGGCCCAGGGGATGAAGTCATTACCACACCATTTACTTTTGTTGCCACTGCGGAAACGATAGCACTTCTCGGGGCAAAACCCGTTTTTGTCGACATTGAAGAAGACAGTTACTTAATTGATCATCGATTAATTGAAGAAAAAATAACGTCTAAGACTAAAGCGATTATCCCTGTGTCACTTTATGGGCAAATACCAGATATGGATGCAATTAATGAGATAGCTCAAAAACACTCGCAAAAAATTGGCCATAAAATTCATGTGATTGAAGATGCTGCGCAAAGCTTCGGTGCCGAATATAAAGGGAAAAAGTCAGGCAATGTCTCAGATATCGCCTGCTCAAGTTTCTTCCCTACAAAACCGTTAGGTTGTTATGGTGATGGTGGAGTTATTTTTACTTCAGACGATAACTTAGCCACTATCATGCGACAGATTCGTGTTCATGGGCAAGAAAAGCGCTATCACCATATCAGGATTGGCGTTAATTCTCGTCTTGATACGCTTCAAGCTGCTATTTTAAGGGTGAAGCTTAAGCACTTTGATAACGAATTAATTTTACGAAAAAAAGAAGCTGAAAAATATAATATTCAATATGCAGGTTCGGATATTATTACGCCAAAAGTCATGCCTGAAAGAACGCATGTGTACGGCCAGTATACAGTTAGAGTTAAAAATCGCGATCAGTTTGTGGAAGATCTAAAGCAGCAAGGAATACCGACAACGATACATTATCCTATCCCGCTGAATAAACAGCCTGCTTTTTTAGATAAAAATGCAGGCTGTCCGGTGTCTGACAGACTGTCAGATGAAGTGGTGAGTCTACCCATGGTTCTTGATTTTTAGAGTGGTGTTTGGTGTCAAAAAGTTTTATTTGGAATGCATTACCGTTAATCACAGGATCAATGATAGCTCAGGCAATCCCTTTTGCTATTAGCCCATTATTAACCCGCATTTACACCCCAGAAGACTTCGGAGTATTCGGAGTTTTCATGGCAATTACTAGTATTTTAGCAGTATCTATTAATGGCCGATATGACTCCGCAATTTTGTTGGCAGATAGTGATGATGATGCAATCAATGTTGCTGGAGTTGGATTAATCATATCAACAACAATAAGCATAATATGTTTATTTTTAGTAATGTTGTTAAATACCAAAACTATTGGCCATTTTTATCATAACAATTTAGGTATTTTTATATATTTTATTCCTTTATCAATTTTTCTTTCAGGGGTATTTAATTTGTTAAATTACTCAAATTTACGAATGAAACTATTTAAAGATATTGCAAAAGCTTCTGTATATAAATCATTTGGTTTGGCATGCGCTCAATTAATTGTTGGTTGTTTAAAATCCGGAGCAATTGGATTAATTTTTGGCTCGATTATCGCTCAACTTTTCGCCAATGGAAAGCTATTAAGAAATTTACTGAAAACAAAGGCTCATCGATCACTCTGCCTTCTTAGTATGAAAAAGCAAGCCGTGAAATATAAAAAGCTTCCAATATATTCGCTTTTTCCTATTATTGATTCATTAACATTATCGTTGCCATTAATATGGTTAGGTGGATTATATGGTCCAGTTGTTCTTGGATATTTTGCCTTCTGTTATCGCCTTTTAGGAGCGCCTTCGGCATTGATAGGAAACTCAATAGGCTCGGTTTTTTTTCAAAAAATAGCAGAAATTTTTCGATTAAAAAAAAATTGTGATGCGAAAGACCAGGGTTTTGAGACGAAGACAAGCGATGAAAATATAGCCCATGAGAAGACCAGTGTAACAGGTCATTTGCTAAATGCGTTAGCTAAGCTCTCTGTACTTGGGTGTGTAATGTTTTTGCCAATTATTTTACTGGCCCCCTTTTTATTTGACACATTTTTTGGAAAAGATTGGCACGATTCTGGAGAATATGCGAGAATTCTAAGTATTGCATTCCTTGCTCGTTTTATTGTTTCTCCTCTTAGCTGTATTTTTAGTGTTACTAATCAGCTCATACTCAGTTTCTTTTGGAGATTAATTCGTTTTCCCTCAACTGTTTTTGTTTTTCTTGCAGCGAAAAAAATGAAATTCAGCATATATTCTTTTCTTTTTTTATATGTTATGAATGATGTTTTGATGTATTTGTTGTATCTAATTATTATATTTTACGCTGCAAAAAATGCAAAAAATTGGATTTGAATTTTTGAATACTATATTATTATTTTTAATAAATACACTTATTAAATTAAATCAGTTTACTTTTGGCATTTTGAAATATAAAGTGAAATAGATAGCGAGGGGAAAGTGTGAGTAAAGTTAAGCATTGTGCTTTGGTTTTAGGCGGCCATGTAAATGGATATTCAATCATTCGTGAGCTATTTGAATGCGGTCTTCGCGATATTGCATTATTCGATCAGGGAAAATCAATAGCAAGCAAAAGTAACAAAGTAACATATTATAGAAAGATCGATAACAGTATAGATACCTTAAAAAATGAAATTTTATTTCTTAAAAATAGCTGTGAAAAAATTGTTATTTTTCCAACAAATGATTTACAAATAGAGCAGCTAAATGAAATTTACTTTGATATTTCAAATTTTTGTTACATCCCATTTAATCATAAAACAGTGATGAAGAGTTTGGATAAGACTTATCAGTACCAATGCTGTGCGGAGATAGGAGTTCCATTTCCCCAGACTATCATTGCTGTCAGCCATGATGATTTAAGAAAAATAAGCACAATGGACTTTCCTGTTTTAGTTAAGCCCGTGAAGCGAGATGATTTGAAAATTAACATATTTCGCAATATGTACATAAAAGACATTGAAGGTTTTAATAAAAAATACGAAAGCTTGGCTAATGCAATTAGTCAAGGTGTAAAACTCATGATTTCAGAAGTTATCCCTGGTGATGATACAAATATCTATGCCTACGTTGCATATCGCAGCAAAAAAGGCGAAATTCTTAACGAATGGATCGGAAAGAAATTAAACCAGTATCCTGGCAACTTTGGCGTATTCTCTAGCGCCTGCAATGACGCGCCAGAGATAGTCGCTGAACAAGGCAGAAAGTTAGTTAATCACATGAATTTAATGGGGATATGTGAGCCAGAGTTTCGTTATGATCCAAGAGATAAAAAATATAAATTAATGGAGATAAATTTACGATCTATGATGTGGCATCGATTGGGCAATCTATGCGGTGTAAACATACAGTATACACAGTACCAAGATGCTATAGGGCGTCACGCTGAAAATCAACTACAAATTTTAGACAAAAAGAGACATTTTATTTTTATGACGCATGAGATTTTGAATTTGATCTTCCGGAGGGGTTATTGGAAGTTTTTTAAACATAATTTGTTTTCATCAAAGGTGAGAGAGTTTGCTGTTTATTGCCCTGGCGATATTAAACCCTTTCTGTATTCTATATATTTTTTAATTATATCATTGGGGGGGAGATGCCTAAAAGCTTTAAAAACCAAGTAGTCTTATACTTAAAAAAGTATGCGCTAAGAAAGCGTGGCGTTGTTATTTATAATAATAGTGTTTTTAGTAATACCACTTTTCAAGGTACAGCAACCGTTGAGCCGTACTGTAGAATTTCAGGTGATCCAGTTATTTCGATTGGATCAAATTTTTACATGAATGCTGCATGTCATTTGCTTGGGGAAATTTATATAGGTGACAATGTTTTGATTGGCCCTAAAACAGTTATATGGGGAAGAGATCATGGTATAAGTAAAGCTGAGATCATTAAGCTTCAGCCACATAAAAAAAAGCCAATTTATATTGGTAGTGACGTATGGATTGCGGCAAACGTGACAATATTAAAAGGGGTTAGCATTGGCACAGGGGCTATTGTTGGTGCGGGGGCTGTTGTCACTAAAGATGTGCCAGAATACGCTATTGTTGTTGGTAATCCAGCAAAAGTAATAAAATATAGAGAATGAAATGCTAAAAATCTATACTTCGAAACACTTCAAGGCAGAAAAAGAATATATTATAGATACTATTTTTAATGAGTTTCTGGGAGTATCTTATGAAATTTATTTTTGTAAGGATCTTGATTTCTGTGATTATGTTGTAAAGTTTGATGATAAAAAACTGATTATTCGAGATAGATTTTTTGAAAAATTTATCGGAACTACATATTTGGAGAAAAAAAATATACCTGATGGCATAAAATTGGTGAGTAATCAGTTTATAAAAGAGCAAGATATACCGGTTATTTATGGCGATGAAGAGCTTATTGTTCATGAAAACTCGATAATTTGTGGTATTGATATCTTTGCTTCGTCGTTTTTTATGCTAAGCCGATGGGAAGAGAGTGTTAATAAGGTTCGAGATAAGCACGACAGATTTTCTGGTATAGAGTCGCTTGCTTATAAAAAAGATTTTTTACGTAGACCAGTTGTCAATGAATATGTTGAAATGATGTGGAGTATGTTACTTTCTCTTGGGTATGAAAAAGAAAGAAAAAAATTAAATTATGATCTTAAAATAAGCTGTGATGTTGACCATCCGTTTGATGAATCCATAAAAAGCCCTAAAAGCTTTATTCGTGCGTTGGCTGCTGATATTTTCAAAAGGACAGATGCTTTGTTGTGTTTAAAAAGATTTTTAAACCTTATTTTTGTAAATTTTAAGATATACAATTTTGATCCGAATAATACATTTAGATGGTATTTTACGGTTTGCAGTAGTTTTAATAAAAAGGCAATTTTTTATTTTATTCCAGAGTATACATGTAAAATTGATGGTGATTATAAAATTGATAACCAAAGAGTGAAAAATCTAATACTTGAAATTTTGAGTCATGGTCATGCTATTGGCACTCATGGGAGTTATAATTCCTACAATAATAAAAAACAAATTTTTCGTGAACAACAGCTTCTTGGTTCTGTGCTTGCAGAGGTTTCTAAAAATGAGTTAGTATATAATCGGCAACATTACCTTCGATGGGACCCTGAGTTGACCGCGGATTATCTTGACGCTGCTCAATATAAAGTTGATAGTACGGGTGGATATGCTGATCAGTGTGGATTCAGGTACGGTACCGCAAGCGAATTTAAAATGTGGAGTTTTTCAAAAAAAGAAGCTCTTGCTATTAAGCAGCAACCTTTAATTGTTATGGAAGGATCGCTTCTTGCGAAGATAAATATGAATCTAACCTATTTGAATGCCGTGTTGATGGTAAAAAAACTAAATGATTCTGTGAAAAAATATGGCGGCATGTTTACTATTTTGTGGCACAATACTAGTCTGACTTCTAGAAAGGAGCAGAAGTTTTTCCTGAAAGTTTTGCGAACTATCGATAGTTAATGAACTTTTTCGATCAATTAAGTGTTATATTTTTAATTTTTACATATTTTTTCGATAAATTTTTATTTGAAAAGCATTATTAATTACTTTTGTATTCTAAGAGAAATTTTGTAATGATAAAAAATTATAAGGCCATGCATTCAGGCTGCATAAAAAATAAGGACTTCTTGTTTTTTATTCTCTTGTATCCAGGTTTCTTTTTTTATAACTTTATTAATGGAACTGGTCTTGCCAGAATAAATTTTGGCGGGTGGTTTTCCTTTGTTCTGTTTTTCTATTTTATTTCTTATGTTTTTTCTTTTTTCTATAAAAGAAAAGTTATTTTTTTTTCACCTCTATTAGTTATTTTTATTCTGTTAGTTGCCTGGATGTTAATTATCAGTTTATTTAATTTTGCAATAAGTGGTTTCTCAGAAAGCGTAGCTAAGAATCTTTTATATTATACATCTACAAGTGTGTTTCAGTATGCTGGTTTATTCATTTTGGGCGCTAATTTCAAGGAGTTAAAAAATTGGCAATATAAGGTATGTTTTTTTATATTAGTAATTCAATTTTTTCTTATAATTCAAAATATCTCCACTCATTTGATGTTTAGCTATATTGTTAAGTATTCGCCTACTAATGAAGGAATGGTTTCATCTTATCAAGGTATGGCTAGGAGCGTTTTAATCTTGTTATTTGTTTTGTTTTCTCATTATGACAAGATTGTTAGTAAAGTTTTGATAGGTGTTTTAGGAACAATAATGCTTTTTTTAATAGGAGCAAGAACGCAATTAATAGCCTGGCTAATAATTCTATATGCTGACATATTACTTTTTTCTAATAGAAAAATTAAATTTTATTTTATGATCTTAACTGTCTGTTCAGTATTATATATTCAAATAAATACTAATTTATTGGGTTCTAGTAGAATTTTTCAACTATTCTCGATTGAGAATTCATCTTCCTATAATTCTCGTTATGATATGTTCCAAAAAGGTATGAATGCAATTATTAATTCTCCATTTTTTGGGGACTATGGTGGTCAGGTTAGAGATGGTAGCGGCGGTGCTTATATTCATAATTTTCTTTCATCGTGGAGGCAATTTGGAATTGTCGGATTTTTATTGTACATTTTATTCCTTCTATGCATAGCCTTTCAAGCTGTCAAAACGGTTATTCTGGCAGCAAGTCCTATGAAAAAGCTTGCATTTTATATGACGCTTTATGTTTTATTTGTTGTGTGTTTTTCTGAGCCAATATTTTGGCCAGATCCTGGATTGGCTGCTGGCATGCTCTATGCCATCTGGCGGCAGAGTAGATTAGATAATCAAAAACCGGCTCACTTTTTTTGAGATAAAATTCCTATTTAAATTGTCTAGTTTGATATGGATGCTGTTATTTAGAGTTGTGAGTAGTAGAAATAGTTATAAATTATAAAAAGGAGTTTTTGTTGTGAAAATGAAGTGTATCTGTCATGTAACTTCTGTTCATCCTCGTTATGATGTAAGAATTTTTATCAAAGAGTGCGTTTCTCTTTCATCAAGATATAATGTTTTTTTAATTGTCGCTGATGGCAAAGGTGATGAGAGAAAAAACAATATTACAATTTTGGACGTTGGAAAGCCAAAAAGCAGATTAAAGCGAATTTTTTTTACAGGGAATTTAATATTCAAAAAAGCTATAGCTTTGAACGCTGAAGTTTATCATTTTCATGATCCGGAATTAATGCCTATAGCAGTTAAGATAAAAAAAATTGGTAAAAAAGTAATTTTTGATGCGCATGAAGATTTTCCTAAGCAGCTGTTGTCAAAAGCATATCTTCCCCCAATTGTAGCAAAAATATTTTCTTTTTTCGCGACTTTTTATGAAGGTAGAGTGTTTAAAAAAATCGATGCTGCTGTTTGTGCTACACCAGCTATCAATAAAAAAATACTTAAGTACAATAAAAAAGGTGTTTCTGTATGTAATTACCCTATTTTATCTGAGCTCTATACAAATAACACTATATTCGAAGCTAGGTTGAAGCAGGCGTGCTACATTGGAGGAATTTCGTTGTCTAGAGGTTTGAAGCAGTTAACTGATTCTGCATATTTTTTAGCTCATAGAGGGTGTGGTGGAAATTTTGTTGTGATTGCTGGAAAAACTCCAGATCTCGAATTTATGAAAATAATTAAGAAAAGTGATGGCTATGAATATGTAAATTTTATTGGAGAGTTGAATCGAGAGCAGGTAAGAATGCTTCTGGCAGAGTCATATCTAGGTATCGTTACGTTGCTTAGTACACCGAACCATGTTGAATCTTTACCAATAAAAATGTTCGAGTATATGTCAGCTGGCATCCCTGTGATTGCGTCCAATTTTCCTTTATGGAAAGAAATTATAGAAGAAAATCGATGTGGCATATGTGTTAATCCAGAGTCTCCAAATGAAATTTCAGATGCAATAGATTATTTGTTTTCTAATTGTGGTGTTGCTGAAGAAATGGGAAAAAATGGAAGGCGGGCAGTTGAGGAGAAATATAATTGGGAAGCGGAGTCGGTGAAATTAATTAATCTTTATAAGGAGATTTTATTATAATTAGTATTTCAACCATTGTTGATGCAGCGCCAAAATTAATTAAAGTAGCTCCGGTATCCTTGTGGGTTGTGAGTTAGTTGAGTATTGTGATAGTTTGCTTGTTAGACATGATTCTGAAAAAAATAGTTTCTTATTCTGACCAGAATCTATCTAAATCTATTCTCAATAAAATGGATATATTTAGGTCAATTGAAGCTTTTGAAATTATTTGAAAGGAATTAGCTAAATGAAAAAAAAACTTAATATTTGGTATTTTCATCCCTACGCTTGCACTCCATCGAGTGGAAAGAAAAAACCAAATAGATCTTACTATCTTTCGGTTGAGTGGGCGAGGCTTGGCCATCGAGTATCCGTTATTACTTCATCCTATGAGCATATTGGAGGGAAGAAGTCTGAAATTCATGAAAATTATTGTATTGAAAAAATTGATGACGTTGATTTTGTTTGGTTATTTACGCCAGATTATGATGAAAATAACTGGCGTAGAATTTTTAATATGTGGTTTTACGCTCGGCAGATAAAAAAATATAAAAATTGTCTTTTGGGTGAATTAGGGGTTCCTGATGTTATTATATGTTCCGTCCAGCATCCGTTTCATTTTAATATTTGCAAGAAAATAGCGCAATCAAATAATGCATTATTAATTACTGAAGTTAGGGATTTATGGCCTTTATCATTAGTACAGTTGCTTGGAGTAAATAAATTTCACCCCTTCTGTATATGGCTTTCTATTATTGAGAAAACCATATGCAAAAAATCAGCTTATTTGGTTTCGCTTCTAGGAAATTCTAAAGAATATTTTATATCAAAAGGGCTGATGGAAAATAAATTTTTCTGTATTTCCAATGGATATGTCGAGTCCCTTGATTTTTATAATGATGATTATAAAAATGATATCGATTATCAAGAGTTATTCAGGCTGAAAAATGAAGGAAAATTTGTTATTGGATATACGGGGGCGCATGGCCAACCAAATCACTTAAAAATCATTTGCGAAGCAGTAGCAAGGTTAATCAAGATTGATGTTGTATTGTTTTTAATTGGTGATGGCAATTTAAAGCCGGTGCTTGTTGAACAGTACTCGAAGTATAAAAATATATTTTTTGTTGATCCAAAAAATAAGAGTGTAATGCGTATGTTTCAACGGAAATTTGATGTTGCGTATATGGGGTTACATCATGTGGATATCTACAAGTATGGAATTAGCTTTAATAAAATGTATGAATATATGTATAATGAAGTTCCGGTTTTGACAGGAATTTTTCCAAAGACTCCTGTGTCTGAGTCGCGGGGTGGTGTTTTTTTTGAGAATGAGTCGCTTGATTCTTTGATCCAGGCAATTAAATTTTCTAGAGAGTTACCTAAAGATGAATTGGTTGCTATAGGAAAAAGAGGGCGTAATTCTATCATCGATTGTTATTTATATCCGAAGCTTGCTGAAAGATATCTAGAGGTTATGATGAAGCCGCGTTGTGATGCTATATAATTTCTGATTACATTTTTACGTGTCATTTAATTATTGCCAATGCAGTAATTTTTAAGGCAAAATAACTTATTATTTACTCAATTTTTTTGGTTTAGCATGATGCTTGAGAAATCTAAAAAAAAACTCATTCTTTTCGGCGCTGGTGGACATGCCAAAGTTCTTATCGACGCCGCAATTAAGTCTTGCCGCGAAGTTGCTTATTTGCTTGATAGTAATGCAGGTAAAGAAAATCAACGTTTATTAAATTTCGAAATAAAACGTTATTTTGAAAATATGGACATAAGCGCCTTTGAGTTTGTTGTTGCTATTGGTAACGATAAAGTTCGTCAGCAATGGTATGACAAATTGTCGCGACACCTTCCCCCTGGAATTATTATACACCCTTCAGCTGCGGTCACAAATTTTTGTGATATTGGTTCTGGCACTGTAGTGCTTGGAAATGTAAATATTAATCCTGATACCTATATTGGTAAAAATGTCATCATTAATACAGGGGCGATTGTTGAGCACGATTGTTATATTGGCCATCATTGCCATATCGCACCTCATGCTACAATGTGTGGTGGTGTTATTATTGGGGAATGTACGCTGATCGGTGCGAGTGCAACAGTTTTGCCTGGCAAGAAAATTGGCAATAATGTTATTGTTGGTGCGGGGTCAGTGGTCACAAAAAACATTCCAGATAATGTTATTGTTACAGGAAATCCAGCAAAAATTTTCAAGACATTGTGTTGAGTGCTATCTATTCAAAAAAAAATTTGCTACTCTGAAATAACTAGTTAAGTTAAGGATGACTATCTTGAGTAAAATTACTTCTCCCTGGCCATACTTCGCTAAAGATGAAATTCAAGCGGTAGTAAATGTTTTAAAATCAGGCAAGGTCAATTATTGGACTGGAGAAGTTGGTCGAGAATTTGAACGTGCTTTTGCTCAATATACTGGCTGCAAGCATGCGATTGCATTGGCGAATGGAACTCTTGCCTTAGAGCTAGCATTATATGCGATTAATTTAAAGCCAGGTGATGAAGTTATTGTCACGCCAAGAACTTTTTTAGCCTCTGCCAGCTGCATTGTAATGCGTGGTGGCGTTCCTGTTTTTGCAGATGTAGATCTCGCCTCACAAAATATTACCGCTGAAACTATTGCCTCTGTTATCACGCCCAAAACAAAAGCCATTATTGCTGTACATTTAGCTGGCTGGCCATGTGAAATGGATAAGATTATGGCATTGGCAGAAAAGCACAAATTATGGGTAATTGAAGATTGTGCACAAGCTCAAGGTGCCCGTTATAAAAATCAACCGATTGGTTCTTGGGGTCACTTTTCGGCATTTTCTTTCTGCCAAGATAAAGTTACGACAACGGGCGGAGAAGGGGGCATGTTAACTACCAATGATACCGTTTTATGGGAAAAAGCTTGGGCCTTTAAAGATCACGGAAAATCTTATCATGCTGTTTATCATAAAAAGCATTCGCCTGGATTTCGTTGGCTACATGAAAGCTTCGGTACAAATTGGCGGTTAACTGAAATGCAATCAGCGATTGGTTTAAAGCAATTAGAAAAGCTAGATAATTGGATAGAAATACGTCGTCGAAACGCTGCTATGCTCACTCAATTCTTTAAAAATATTCCATGGATAGAAGTGCACATGCCGAACGATGATGTTTATCATGCATATTATAAATATTATATTTTTATTGATCCTTCTAAACTACCTAAAGGTTGGACGCGTGACAAGCTTATGCAAGCGATAAACGACGCTGGAGTTTCTTGTTTTAGTGGTAGTTGTTCCGAAATTTATCTAGAGAAATGTTTTAAAAATAGTGGATTTGAGTTAAATCAGCGGTTGCCAAATGCAAAAAAATTAGGCGAGACCAGTTTGATGTTTTTAGTTCATCCGACTATTACTGAAAGCAATATGAAGGCAATCATTAAAAAACTGCGCGCTACTTTTTTTAATCAAATGAGCGTCACGCTATGAATGTCAAGAGAAAGATTCATTATACTATCATTAAAATGAAAAAACGAATTTCATTAATGAAGAAATTTTTTATTTTGATTTATGATATTACTGCAATTGTTGTCTCGTCAATTTTAACGTTAATCATCGCTAATAATTTTAATTTCGAAGCGCTGAATTTTACTGAGCTCAGCATCAGTGCGTTATGTTTGACATTAGCAGTGCAATTAGCAACTTATGCGGCATTTCAAGTTTATCGTTCTGTTTTACGTTATTCTTCTTTAGTGGTGCTTATTAAAATTTTAAAAGCGGCGTTGGTTGCGGATATTATTTTATTAGGAATTTTTTATTTTTCTTCAGCTTATGAAAAAATTCCAGCATCTGTTTTTGCTATTTATCCTTTATTGATTATCGGATTTTTGGCATTTTTTCGAATATTAGTACGAAGTTATCACGAGCATAATTCTACTTCTCATCTAAACAAAAATGTACTTATTGTGGGTGGTGGTGAAGCTGCTGAAATTTTTATTCGTGAGCTTAAAAAGACTAAAAATAAAATTTATCATCCGGTTGCTATTTTAGATGATGATCGATCATTGCATGATCGTGATATTCATAATGTTCGCGTTTTCGGTGCCATTAATCAAATCGGAATTGCTGCAGTGAAGTTCAAGGCAGATATGATTGTCATCGCCTTGCCTTCATTAAAAGCTGCTAGAATGAAAAAAATATTAACGATAGTCATGGAAACCGGGTTGCCTGTTCGCACTTTGCCATCTTTGGATGATATCACTTCTGAGAAAATATCAATAACAGCATTGCGCGATGTATCTTTAGAAGAGCTTCTTGGTCGAGAACCGATTGATTTTGATTGCTCAATCGTTCGTATGAATTTAACTAGAAAAACAGTATTAATCACCGGCGGTGGCGGTTCTATTGGTTCTGAATTATGCCGACAAGTTATAAAGTTTAATCCAAAAAAACTTCTGATTGTTGATCATTCTGAAAACAATCTTTATCAAATTGAAGACGAATTGTGCCAGAATTTTCCCCAGATGGATATTGCCCTTTACTTGATGAGTGTCACCGATGTTTCAGCGATTGAAACCTTATTTTTCAAGTATAAGCCAGACATTGTTTATCATGCTGCTGCATATAAACATGTGCCAATGTTAGAAAATAAAATTTGTGAAGCCATGAAAAACAATTTTTATGGTACAAAATTATTGGCTGAATTATCTACAAAATATCAAGTTAAAAAATTTGTGATGATCTCAACAGATAAAGCAGTCAACCCCACGAATATCATGGGGGCAACTAAGAGGGCTGCTGAAATTTTTTGTCAAAATTTAAATGCACAAGTAACAACGCAATTTATTACCGTTCGATTTGGGAATGTTTTAGGCTCAGCAGGGAGTGTTATTCCGCGTTTTAAAAAACAATTAAAAAAAGGTGGGCCAATCACTGTAACACATCCAGATATGACGCGCTATTTTATGTTAATTCCAGAGGCGTGTCAGTTGGTTTTGCAAGCAAGTGCTATGGGGCGAGGCGGAGAAATTTTTGTTTTGGATATGGGTGAGCCTGTAAAAATCACATATCTTGCCGAGCGATTGATTGCGTTATCTGGAAAGATCCCATATAAAGATATCGATATTGTTTTTAGTGGGTTGCGTCCTGGTGAAAAATTGTATGAGGAGTTGTTTCATGAAGGTGAGCAGCTAGAGAAAACCGACATGCACAAAATATTTCGCTCTAAGAGTCGCGGCGTATCTTGGCAGAGTTTCCAAAAAGTTATTTTAAATTTAGTGAAAAACTTGAAAGAAAATGATGAGGTGAGCTTGAGAAAAATATTAGCTGAGCTTGTTCCTGAATATCAATCAACTCGTGTTGATTCGAAAGCTGAAACTGCAGTAGAGTGTTCAATATAAAACCTTTTAGCGTGGGCGTATTATGTATAAAAAAATAGAAAAGCGTGTTTTTGATTTTATCGCGTCACTTTTTTTTATTGTTGTATTTTCCCCTATAATTGTAGTTCTATATTTGTTGGTATTGTTTATGCTAGGGCGCCCCGTACTTTTTTCTCAAGAAAGACCAGGATATAAAGGAAAAATTTTTTTCCTTTATAAATTTCGAACGATGACAGATGAAAAAGATCCCCAAGGAAATTTGTTGCCAGATGCTGATCGTTTAACGGCATTTGGAAAGTTTCTGCGAAAAACAAGTTTAGATGAGCTTCCTAGTTTGTTTACTGTTTTGAAGGGTGACATGAGTTTGGTTGGGCCTCGCCCTTTGTTAGTGCAGTATTTGCCTTTATATTCTGTAGAGCAAGCGCGTCGACATGAAGTATTGCCAGGTATTACTGGATGGGCACAAGTCAATGGCCGTAATGCGATATCTTGGAAGGAAAAATTTAAGTTAGATGTATGGTATGTTGATCATATTTCATTTTTTTTGGATATAAAAATTTTATGGTTGACCCTTTATAAGGTATTGCGTCGTGCTGATATTAACGAAGCAGGTGAAGCAACGGCGAGTTTTTTTAAAGGAGAGCGGTGATAAATCAGGTAGTGCGAAGGTAAAAACACAACTCTTTCCCCTGTGCTTTCAGTTAACTCGACAATTTTCGCGCTATATTAAATTCCTATAATCGCAATTAATAAACGCCATGCCGGAATAGGCAAGTGTTAAGAGGTATGGGAAAACTGCTCGAAAATACACTCCTCTACATTGCGTTTTTCTGGATCAAAACTTAAGGCCAATAAATAAATCGGTTTTTTATCGGCAAGATATTTATCCGCATAATGCCTGTCTTTAATTTGTGTCAAAGCAGATTGCGCGTTTCCACGTGGAGTGAGTTTAAACTCCATAATGACAATGCTGTTGTCTAAAATAATGGTCATATCAATTTGACCTTGAGAGGTGACATCTTCTGCAATGGCTTTATATCCTAATCCTATAAAATACGAATAAACAGTCGCGCAATAAAATCCCTCATAATCTTGAATGTTATTATTGCGATACCAGTCGTGTGGAATAGAAGCGAAAAGGCCGGTAAAAATGTCTTTCATTTTTTCAAAATGCTGCTCTATCAGCGCAGTGTTCATTGCCGAATAAATGGAATTTTTTGTTTCGTGACTAACACTCATTCTGGCAAGGCTGTCGTTGAGGCTTAAACGCACCTCAAGATTGGGGTAGCTTAACTCATAAAGCAAACGAGCCCCTTGTTGTTTTACAGACTTAATGGTGAGGTAACCGGTCTGTAATAATAATGACAACAGAGGTAACTCTTCAATTTCAAAGCTCTCTAAGTCATCCTCAGATACTTCAGATTTTTCTAAATTCGGAATGTAAAACTGTCGTTGTTTAATCAGTTCTATCAAGAATGTCGGTGTGCCGGAAGCAAACCAATAATTCGAGAAGCGTTTGTCTTTGGAAAAGTAATTTAAAATACTAAATGGGTTGTAAACACCTTCGTTGCCAAGAAAATAATAGCCGTTGTACCAAGCTTTAATTTTTGGTAAATCTTCCGGGATGAGATGGGCTTGAAAAGTGGTTTCTAATTCTTTCTGAGTATAACCACAAATTGTTGAGTATTGTTCGTCATAAGTAATATCATTTAAATTATTTAAGCCACTAAAAACACCTGCTTTCGCAAATTTGCTCACGCCGGTTAAAAAAGCAAATTGTATTTTGTCGTCATTGTCTTTAATTACACTGTAAAGACTACGCAAAATGTCGCGATTTTTTTTAGCCAAAGCAATATCCGTAATTGCATCTAAAATAGGCTTATCATATTCGTCTACAAGAACAACGATATTAGTTTTGTATTTTTCTTTTAAATCATCTATTAAAAATGCAAATTGCTCCGAATAACTTGCTCCTTGCAATGCTACTCCGTAACGCCTTGCATTAAATAACAAAATAGAAGCAATCTTATTTTTCAATGAATAATCAGTAGTTTCGGGTTGATTAGAGGCAAAACTGATATGAATCACGGGATATTTTGTTTCCCAGTCCCAATGATGTTCTAGATACAAGCCTTTAAATATTTGTCGATTGCCCAAAAAAGCTTGTTTTAATGTGTCAATGATCAGACTTTTTCCGAAGCGGCGCGGGCGAGAAAGAAAATAGTATTGACCCTGGCTCGCTAATTTTTCAACAAAAGCGGTTTTATCGACATAATAAAAATTACCTGACTGAATTTTCTCCAAGGTGGATATTCCAATCGGAAATTTTTTGATAGGGCTTATATGGCTCACTGAATACGCTCTGGATCAATTTTTGATATTTTAGCCAATAAAAGCACAAGCGTCTACGTATTTTTATTTATCTAGTTTTCTTATATTTTCGCGTTATAAACAGCTTAAGCAATCGTCATTTGTAAAACAAATTATCAAAATTGGCAAAGATAAAAATTTGGCGTTTTCTTTTTTGACATGGCAATATATTAAGCTTACTATAAAAAAATATTTTGCAAGAAAAAATTTCAGAAGTGAAATGGCGGCCCCGACGGCATCAATAAATAAAGCAGTGTTGTCAATTCACTTTTATATTGGCATATTGGAGGTGTCATGAAATTGAACATTCAATACATTATGCTAACATTGTTGTTAAATGATTCTATCGCAACATCGGAAAAATAAGGCATTATGCAAATCGAAACAACTTCTTTACCTGGGGTTTTGTTGATTAAACCACGGATTTTCCATGACGACCGCGGTCGTTTTTTTGAATCATTTCAAGCCAAGCGCTATTCTGAGCATGGAATTAGTCTTAATTTTGTCCAAGATAATATTTCTTACTCACAAAAAGGCACCCTTCGAGGGCTGCATTATCAACTTTTGCATCCACAAGGTAAATTAGTGAGTGTGCTACAAGGGAAAGTTCTGGATGTCGCGGTGGATATTCGTCTCGGGTCACCTACGTTTGGGCGTTATTTTTCTTGTGAGCTCTCCGATGAAAACCATAATCAACTCTATATTCCGCCAGGTTTTGCGCATGGATTCTATGTGTTATCGGAAGAGGTTTGTTTTCATTATAAATGCACTGACTATTATCAACCTCAGGATGAACGCGGCATCGCCTGGAATGATCCTGCTTTAGATATTTCCTGGCCGCTTTCAGAGCCGCCGGTGTTATCTCCTAAAGACAAATTATATGTACCGCTCAAAGAAACACCGATTGAGCAATTACCCAGGATGAATCCTTAATGTCAATCCGATTACTGATTACCGGCGCTAACGGTCAAGTAGGCCAAGCTTTGGCCGCACAGGCAAAACAGCGGGGTTTTGATGTGTTAGCCTACTCAAAAGACATGTTAGATATTAGTTCTGAAACGATGGTCGTGGCCACGTTACACCGCCATCAACCTGATATTGTGATTAATGCTGCTGCTTATACCAATGTTGAGCAAGCAGAGGTATTTCCAGATCAGGCTTCGCAAATCAATATCGATGCTGTTGGGGTTTTAGCCTGCGTTTGTCACTCGCACAATATTCCATTGCTGCACATCTCTACTGATTATGTTTTTTCTGGAAAAAAGCAAACCCCTTATATTGAGACCGATGAAACTGCGCCATTGAGTGTTTATGGATCTACTAAATTGGCCGGCGAAAAATTGTTAATGGCTTCTACGCAAAAATTTATTATTTTGCGTACCAGCTGGGTGTTTAGTGAGACAGGGAATAATTTTGTAAAAACTATGTGGCGATTATTTCACGAAAGAGAAGAAGTCAAAGTGGTGAGTGATCAATGGGGCGCACCCACTTCAGCAGATGCCATTGCTAGCGCCTTACTCACTATTGCGACACGCGTGCTGAAACCTGATTTTCAAGATTGGGGAATTTATCATTACTCTGGCGCCCCCGCTGTTTCTTGGTATGATTTTGCTTGCGCGATTCAACGCGCCTACCCTCAGGAAAATCTAGCATTACAGCGCCTACTCCCTATTTCGACACATGAATTTCCGACAAAAGCAACGCGACCTGCGTATGCCGTTTTAGCTATGCAAAAAATCAATGCTGTATTTGGAATTGATGCGTGTGATTGGCAGAAAGATTTAAAGGAAGTGATTCAAAAATTACGTTACGCTTAATAAAAAAAGGAAGGATAGAGAATGGTTTACTCACCCAAAAAAATGCTAATCACTGGCGGCGCTGGATTTATTGGCAGCCACTATGTACGCTATTGTTTAGAAAAACACGATGCGCTACAAATTTTTAATCTGGATAAATTAACTTACGCTGGCTCAAAAGATAATTTAATTAATTTATCCGACACCAGCCGCCATCATTTTATTGAAGCCGATATTTGCGATAAAACCCGAATTGCAGAAATTTTGAAAAAATTTGAAATTGATACTATTGTGCATTTTGCCGCAGAAAGCCACGTAGATCGCTCCATTACGGGCCCTGAAGATTTTTTACAAACCAATATTATTGGCACCTACACTTTGTTAGAGGCGGCACGTCAGCTTTGGCTAAAGGAGAAATCGTGGTGCGAGAAACAGTGTCGTTTTCATCATATTTCCACCGATGAAGTGTTCGGAACGTTATCAGAAGCCGACCCAGCTTTTACTGAAACTACAGCCTATGCCCCCAATTCTCCTTATTCTGCAACCAAAGCAGGATCAGATCATCTGGTCCGTGCTTATTTTCATACTTATGGACTACCGGTCACCATGACTAATTGCTCCAATAATTACGGACCGTTTCAACATCAAGAAAAATTAATTCCCACGATTATTCGCACTTGCTTGAAAGGCGAAGCGATTCCTGTTTATGGCGATGGCAGCAATATTCGTGATTGGCTTTATGTTGAAGATCACTGCGAAGCGATTGATACTGTAATTCGGCATGCAAAAACAGGCGAAACTTATAATATTGGTGGCAACCAAGAAATATCGAATTTAACTTTAGTCAAAATGATTTGTCATGAGATGGATAAACTATTTCCTCGTGCTCAACCGCATGAAAATTTGATTCGTTTTGTCACCGATAGACCGGGGCACGATTGGCGTTATGCGATTAATCCTCAAAAAATTATTCACGATCTACAATGGCATCCGCGCTCGACTTTACAAGAAGGATTGCAAAAAACGATTGCATTTTATTGTACATATACCACTGATCAATGAATTTGCGACATTAGATGGCCTTCCGAACGTCCACAGACTTTGGAGGGTGCTCTGCAATCCTGTCCGCGCCAAAAAATGAATTAGGCTTCAGTGAAGCGCTATTGTATAATAATAAACTAAGTTTAGTTTATTATTAAGAGGTCCAGTATTATGTCACGCTATTTAGACCCGAAAGCCGATGTGGTATTTAAAAAAATTTTTGGTGATCATCCGCATTTGCTGATGAGTTTTTTAAATGCTGTTTTGCCTTTGCCCGCAGATAGTCCGATTGTGGAACTCACGTATTTACCCAGCGAACAAGTGCCGGCAATTCCTGAATTCAAGCGTACGATTGCTGATGCGAGGTGCAAAGATGCGAAGGGAAGGGCTTTTGTTGTTGAAATGCAGATGAATTGGACAGACAGTTTTAAACGGCGCTTACTTTTTGGTGCGAGCCAAGCCTTTGTAAAGCAATTGGATAAAGGAAAAGACTATGTGTTACTGCAACCGGTGTATGGATTAGGGTTAGTGGCAGAAATTTACGATAGGCTGAGTCCGGATTGGTACCATCATTATCAACTGGTTAAGAAAGGCAGTCATGATGGCGATATTATTGACCATCTTCAATTAATTTTTATTGAGTTACCCAAATTTCCTGTTCATTCTGCTGAAGAAAAGACATTAAGACTGTTATGGTTACGGTTTTTACGTGAAATTGATGAAAAAACCAAGACGGTCTCTCACGAATTACTCGAAGTGCCTGAAATTGCCGAAGCGGTGGAGTTGGCGGAAGAATCGGCTTACACACAAGCAGAACTCGCTTTTTATGAAAGTTATTGGGATCAAGTGAGGCGAGAAAAAACACTGATGTCAGAAAAGTATACTAAAGGGTTAGAAGTAGGAAAAGCGGAAGGTTTGGCGGAAGGTAAGGCGAGAGGAAAAGCGGAAGGAAAAGCTGAGGTGGCAAAAAGAATGCTGAAAAGAGGAGTTTCTCTAGAGGTCATTGTTGAAGATACAGGCTTGACTTACCAAGAGCTCGAACAAATTAAAAATATGCGCTAAAAATAGCGCCGATGGTGTTTGAAAATCAGTTTAAAAAAGATAAAAAAAAGATAAAAATCTTGGGAAATTCCTGCAATTATGAGAAACTTCGCCCGGCTTGATTTTTATGCAATCTCATACTGAAAAGGGCTATTATGCTTCTAAACTTTATCAGCCTTCCTCAATTGCAAGCTCGTTTCCCCCATGCTATTTATAAAAAAGGGGAAGGTTATTATTTTGACAGCTGTGTTAATAACCTTAAGCGATCCTTTAAAGCAAATCAAAAAGAAGAAACCATTACTGCCACAGTGGTCGGGCGAAAACCTTATAATGTTATTGTTAAATTAACGGGGCCAACGAACAAAATTCATATTCATGGCGCCTGCTCCTGCCCAATGACCGTCAATTGCAAACACGTTGTTGCAACGCTTTTAGAAGCGATGGGGGATAAAAAAATTGTTAGTCAATTGGAGAGTCTCGCTGAGATTAAACGTGATCCCGTTGTTGATAATTGGTTAAATGAATTTAAGCGCCATTTAACCTCAGAAGTACCGACAACCATGAGCGTTGATGAAACGCAGAGTTTATTTTATGTTCTTTCTCAACCTGTTGCACGTTATTTCACTGGGGTAGAAGTAAAGTTATTTTTAGTGCGGCGACTTAAAAGCGGCGAATGGGGTGCGGCAAAAGAATTTAGTCGATCCTCGCTTGCTCAGCAGAGACATCTTTATCCAATGGATAAGGAGCTGCTTGTGAAATTGGAAGTTGTCTCTAAACTTTCGCAGCATGGTGGATATTACTCTTCATTAACACTCAATGGAGAAGCCGGCGAAAAACTATTGCCAGACTTAATTGCGACGGGCCGTTGTTGTTGGGCTTCACCAAAAGCTCCTCCATTAACATTAGGTGAATCAAGAGTTGCTGAGTTTAATTGGCAAATGGATAATAATGGTTTTCAAGAATTACAATACACCTCACAAGATAAAATACTCTCTGTTTTTTTGATTGATCATCTGTGGTACTTAGATGTAACACAAAATGAATTAGGACTTTTAGAAACAGAATTAGATAGTAAAATTTCAAAATTGTTATTGAAAACGCCAAAAATTCCCCCTGAACATGCGAAGGAAGTGGCTGAACTATTGACCAAGCACGAGAAAACCATACACGTAAAAAAACCAACAGTATTTGAAAAAATTCTAGCTGAAAAAATAAAGCCTATTCCTTGTTTGCGTTTATCTCAAATGATGTTAAAACTTCAAGGCGATTATCGAGATCGCTGGCAAATACTGGAGCATGCACAGCCAGTAGCAGAATTAACCTTTGATTATCAGGGGGCATTAATTCCATGGAAAGACACAAGAGAAATATTCAATCATATTAACCATAATCAATTCAAACAAATTATTCGTGATAAGCACGTAGAAATTTCCGCATTTGATTTATTGGCTCAAAATGAACTCGTTCCTATACAAGACATTCAACATTTTTTATCTTTAAACCAAGATAAAGCACATTATTTTTCATTTGATCAAGACAGCGATCCACTCTATTTTAGCGCTGAGATTTTACCCTTATTACGAGAAGCTGGTTGGCATATTAACGTTGAAAGCGATTATCCATATCAAGTCATAGAAGGCCAAATTGATGAGTGGTATTCCACGATTGATGAAGCCTCAGGCTATGATTGGTTTGGATTAGAACTTGGTATTACTCTGAATGGGGAAAAAATAAACTTACTACCTGTGCTACAAAAATTACTAAAAAAATTTCGCATCACTAATTCTTTGGAGCTTGCTGACTATGAGAATGTTCTGGCGCAATTGTCTGATGGCCGCTACATTCAATTACCTGCAGAAAGAGTACGTAATATTCTCAGTGTTCTGATTGAGCTATTTGATAGTGAAAGTTTGACTGATGAAAACACACTGCGACTTTCAGCTTTGCACGCAACACGATTGGCAGATTTGGAAAAAGCTTGTGGAGATGCAGCGCGCTTACGTTGGTTCGGAGGAGAAAAAACCAGGCAACTAGGCAACAAACTTGCTGAGTTTAAAGGAATAACGCAGGCAGAAGTTCCACGTGAACTCAAAGGGGAGTTACGCCCCTATCAATTAGAGGGGTTAAGTTGGCTGCAGTTTTTAAGAGAATATGGCCTAGGAGGTATTTTAGCCGATGACATGGGATTGGGAAAAACAATTCAAACCTTGACGCACATTTTACTTGAAAAAAGCAGCGGTCGAATGCAAGCGCCAAGCTTGGTGGTTGCACCAACAAGCTTAATGTTTAATTGGCGTATGGAAGCAGAGCGCTTTGCCCCAACACTTAATGTGTTGGTTTTACATGGAAATGAAAGAAAAAAACAGTTTGATCAAATAGCTCAATATGATTTAATTTTAACAACTTACCCGCTGCTTTTGCATGACAAAGAATTTTTACTCAAAGAAAAATTTCACGTGCTTATTTTAGATGAGGCGCAGTGTATTAAAAACTCAAAAAGCCAAGCTACTCAGATTGCGCTACAGCTAAAAGCATCGCATCGACTTTGTTTAACTGGAACACCCATGGAAAATCATTTGGGAGAGCTATGGTCGTTGTTTCATTTTTTGATGCCAGGTTTGCTGGGTGAGCAAGAAAAATTTAATCGTTTATTCAGAAAGCCAATTGAAAAGCTTCAAAACGAAGAGCGTCGTAAACATTTAAATAAACGCATTGCGCCATTTTTATTGCGACGTACAAAAAGTGAAGTAGTTAAAGAGTTGCCAGACAAGGTGGAAATGATTCAACACGTTGAGCTGGAGGGCGCCCAGCGAGACCTTTATGAAACCATTCGGATCACTATGCAGAAAAAAGTACGGAAAGAAATTGCTAAGTTAGGTTTAGCGCGTAGTCATATTATTATATTAGACGCGCTACTCAAGCTGAGACAAGTGTGCTGTGATCCACGATTATTGAAAACTGAAACAACAAAAAAGAAAAATGCGAAATCAGCAAAACTTGAGTTATTGGTATCATTAATTGTAGAATTATTAGAAGAAGGACGTAGGATATTATTATTTTCTCAGTTCACCGAAATGCTTGCCCTGATTGAAGATGAATTAAATAAGCGTAAATTGACTTACTTAAAACTCACTGGGAAAACAAAGGACCGCGAAACTCCCGTCAAGCGTTTTCAAAATGGCGAGGTCCCTTTGTTTTTGATTAGCTTGAAAGCTGGCGGCACCGGCCTTAACTTAACGGCTGCTGACACCGTTATTCATTATGATCCCTGGTGGAACCCCGCTGTTGAAAACCAAGCGACCGATCGTGCGCATCGTATCGGACAAAAGAAGACGGTGTTTGTTTATAAATTTGTTGCAACAGGCACTGTTGAAGAAAAAATTCTCGATATGCAAAAACGTAAAAATGCGATTATGGAAGGATTATTTTCAGAAAAGACATCAGAAAAACTGCGTTTGACTGAACAAGACTTACAAGGCTTGTTTGACCCTTTGCCAGATGATTAAGGAGAAGGCGCTACTTATTTTTTACTCCCACTCCTCTCGAAAACACACTTCCGTCCATGTTCAGGCTGGGTGCCAGATTATTATGACTGGGTCCCAGCCTGCGCAGGGATGACAGTCGTTATTGTTTATAGTGTGCTTGAACTGTTGCAAAATAAGCCTTATTATAGTCGTATTACGCTCTATTAGATCGTCAAATGATAAAAAAAGCCAAAGCTATCCGATGGAGCGAAGAAAAGAATTCAGTCCTAAAAAAAGAAAGAAATATAAGCTTTGAAGTTATTTTTGCGCTTATTGAAGATGGGTTAATGGCGGACATTCGAGATAAGCCCGGTTATCCAAATCAAAACTATTACTTTTTTGACATTGACGACTATATTTATTGCGTCCCTGTTGTTGAAACAGAAGATGAAATTTTTTTAAAAACTATATTTCCATCAAGAAAATTTACAAAGCAGCTAAAAAGAGATTAAAAATGAAAAAAACAGATTTTAGTCAATTTCAAATTGAAGAAGGCATTTTGCTTGATGAAGAAGAAAAACAACTTCTCTCTGGCATAAAAGACAGCAAGTCTATCTTAACCAAGAAATTAGTCAGTCATTACAGTGAAACAGCTAAAGCTCAAAAAAATAGAAATAAAAATGTTAGCATGCGCTTGAGCGGTGAAGATCTGCTTCGTGTTAAAGCAAAAAGCGTAGAAGAAGGCATTCCTTACCAAGTTCTCTTGGCTGGCGTAATACACAAATGGATTCACGGCAAACTCAAGGAAGCCTAACAACCCATTTTCAACCGAGCCCGCATGATGATTTTATCTCAATAATCCTAGCAAATATTTCCCATAACCACTTTTTAATAATGGCTGGGCTAATGCTTCAAGTTGTTGGCTATCAATATAAGAAAGTCGCCAAGCGATTTCTTCTGGACAAGCAACTTTTAAACCTTGTCGTTTTTCAACAATAGAAACAAACTGTCCGGCTTCTTGTAATGAATCATGTGTTCCTGTATCTAGCCAAGAAAAACCACGGCCAAAACATTCAACGTTGAGCTTACCCTGTTCTAAATAAACCTTATTAACATCGGTGATTTCAAGCTCGCCTCTGGGTGAAGGTTTGAGATTCTTTGCGATCTCAACAACGGAATTATCATAAAAATATAATCCTGTCACAGCGTAATTTGAACTTGGATTTTTTGGTTTTTCTTCAATCGCAATCGCTTTACCTGTTGCGTCAAAGGTAACCACACCGTATTGCGTCGGATCATTCACATAATAAGCAAAAACGGTTGCGCCATTCGCTTGGGTTCTTGCATGCTGCAAACGCTCTGGAAGACTATGACCGTAGAAAATATTATCGCCCAAAATTAAACAACAACTTTCTTGGCCAATGAAAGATTCACCTAAAATAAATGCTTGTGCCAATCCTTCGGGGGATGGTTGAATTTTATAAGAAAGTTTAATACCCAACTGATTACCGTCGCCCAATAAACGTTGGAACAAGGGCTGATCTTCCGGTGTCGTAATGATGAGAATATCGCGAATCCCCGCCAGCATCAGTGTAGTCAGCGGATAATAAATCATGGGCTTGTCGTACACAGGCATTAACTGCTTACTCAGTCCTTTGGTCAAAGGATAAAGACGCGTACCTGAGCCACCTGCGAGAATAATTCCTTTCATCGTTACATTTCCTTAATTGATTGAATAATATTCACGATACCACTTCACGAATTGGCTAACCCCTTCTTTTACACTCGTGCTTGGCTTATATCCAAATTCTTTTTCTAATCGTGTCACGTCAGCATAAGTAGAAGACACATCACCTGCTTGCATCCCCATAAAATTGTAATGCGCTTTCTTGCCCAACGCTTCTTCGAGAGCGTAAATATAGTCCATCAAAAGCACGGGATTGTTGTTGCCAATGTTATAAATACGATATGGCGCATAACTACTCGCAGGATCAGGGTTATTACTATCCCAAGCAGGATTAGGTTGCGCTGGCTTTTGTAATACTCTATCAATGCCTTCAACAATATCACCGACATAGGTAAAATCGCGCGTCATTTTTCCATGGTTATAAACATCGATGGCTTGATCGGCTAAAATACTTTTTGCAAATTTAAATAACGCCATATCCGGTCGACCCCACGGACCGTACACAGTAAAAAAACGCAAACCGGTACATGGCAGTTTAAAAAGACTCGCATAAGAGTGTGCCATCAATTCATTTGCCCGTTTTGTTGCAGCGTATAAAGCAAGTGGGTGGTCAACATTTTGTGACTCATCAAACGGCTGTTTGGTGTTGGCGCCATAGGCAGAGCTAGTGGAAGCAAAAACTAAATGCTCGATGTGATGATGTCGACAACATTCAATCAAATTCACAAATCCAATTAGGTTGGAGTCAACGTAAGCGTAGGGGTTATCTATAGAATAGCGCACCCCCGCTTGGGCCGCTAAATTCACTACGCTCTTAACTGGGTAACGCTCGAATAGCCCTTGTAAACTTGCTCTATCAACCAGATCGATTTTCTCAAAAGTAAAATTTTCGTATGTTTTCAAAATTTCCAGTCGGGCATATTTAATTCTAACGTCGTAATAATCATTTACACAATCTAACCCTACGACTACCTCACCACGATCAAGCAATTTTTTAGATAAATGAAAACCGATAAAGCCGGCAGCTCCTGTTACTAAAATCACATTAAGTCCTTTTAATAAAAAAATATATCAGTCAGATAAAGATAACAGTTTGGCATCATAAGAATCCATCAAAAAAACAGGTAATTTTACAAACAATATTTTTGAATCAAAATTTGACAAAATTTCTGAAAGTCCTGCAAATGAGATTTGATTATTTTTTGAATAATTTCCAGATTCAAGGAAGCATAATCATGCACTGCAATATTACGAAAACCTATCATTTTTTGCAGCGCCTCCCCTAAAGCAACCGAAATAATTTGGCGAGCACTCAATAGTGCAAAAACTTCACGATTAGTTTGAGGCAAGCCAATCTTCTCTATACGTACAACATGCGTCCCCATATCCAGCGCAGCTTCACAAGCCCGTTGAATATTTAAAATAATGGCGTCTTGTTTTGTAAAATTAGTTTCCAACGCGTCCTCGAAACCTTGGTATTCTTCTTGAACTCGTTGAATGCATCGCTCAATCGTAGCGGCTTTGTTTAAAATAACATCATCCACCATAAATACTTCCTCGTTTTCGAATATCCTGCAAAATACCACTGCGTTGTTCATTTAACTGAATATAATCAGATAAAGTATACATTTCAAAAAATGCATTTCTCGTTGGATTTTTACAAAAAATTCGTCTGCCCGTTTGTATCACCTGACATTGCATAACGGTACTCGCTTGTTTCAAATCAAGAATATCAACATCTTGATGCAATAAATTTGCCAATGTCTGCGAAAATTTCCAGCGAGATTCAGCCGGAAAAGGTTCTGAACACAGTATGGCAATATCGATATCACTCTCGCTATTAGCTAAGCCGTTCACTTGACTGCCAAATAAATAAATCGCCTCAAGCCCTTTCATATGCTCCACACAATAAGCAATCACTGTCTGCTCTATCATCGTAACACTGCCTTTACCAATCCAGCGGTCGAGGCATCTAAACCTTCAACGCTTTGTCCTTTTACCGCAGGCAATAATTGATTCGCTAACACTTTGCCTAATTCAACCCCCCACTGATCAAAAGAATTCACTTGCCAAATAACACCTTGCGTGAATATTTTGTGTTCATACAACGCGATAAGACCGCCTAAATAATAGGGAGTTAATTTAGGGAAAAGTAATGTGTTACTGGATTTATTACCTGAACTCATTTTGTGTTCCGCTAAAATTGCGGCTGCATCATGTTCCACCCCTTGACTCAACAATTCTTCATAGGTTTCGGCCAATGATTTTCCTTGCATCAGTGCCTGGCTTTGTGCAAAACAATTCGCAGTCAGTAATGCATGATGATCTCCAAAATCATCGATGGGTTTTATTGGCAATATAAAATCACACCATACTTTTGCAGTGCCTTGATGTAATAATTGATGAAAAGAATGCTGGCCATTGGTTCCAGTTGAGCCCCAAATAATTGGGCCAGTTTGATAATCGACAATCTCACGCCCAAGAATATCCACAGATTTCCCATTACTTTCCATATCCACTTGTTGTAAATGATCAGGAAAATACTTTAATGCTTCACAGTAAGGTAAAATCGCATTGGAAGGCATATGTAAAAAATTATGATTCCACACCCCCATCAACGCCAACATAACGGGTAAATTTTTTGTAAGCTCGGTCGTTTTAAAGTGCTCATCCATCGCATGAGCGCCAGCGAGTAATTCTTGAAAAACTTCCATGCCACACATAATTGCCACAGGCAATCCAATGGCTGACCAAAGAGAATATCGCCCGCCTACCCAATCCCAAAGTGGCAGTATATTTTCCGCAGCAATTCCCCATGCGCGTGCTTTTTCACTTTTTGCCGTAATCGCAAGAAAATGTTTTGCGACAGATTTTTCATCTGTATGTGCGAGCAACCATGCTTTTGCGGCAAGCGCATTGGAAAGTGTCTCGATAGTACTAAATGATTTTGAAGAAATCATAAACAAGGTTGTTTCTGGATTACATTGTTTGAGCGTTCTTGCAATCGCGGTGCCATCGACATTTGAAACGAAGTGACAGTGTAAATTTTCCGGCGCAAGATGCTCTAATGCATAGGTCACCATTTTCGGGCCAAGATCAGAACCACCGATCCCTAAATTAACAATCGTGTTGATGGGTTTGCCACTAAAGCCTAACCATTTTTGATGGCGAATCTTCTCGCTAATTTGTCGCATCTGTTGCCAAACTTGTTGAATGTCTAGCATTAAATTATGATGATCAAGAAAAATCGGGGCGTGATTGACATGACGCAATGCTGAATGCAACACAGCCCGTTTCTCAGTGATATTAATTTTGTCACCAGAAAACATTTCAAAGCTGCGTAACTTCACTTCTGCGGTTTCAGCCAACTGCAACAACAATAATAACGTGGCTTGGGTGATTCTATTTTTTGAAAAATCGAGCAAGAAACCATCATGTTCTAATGAAAATCGATCGTAACGCTTGGGGTCATTGAGAAATAAGTCCCTTAAATGTACGCGCGAAAGATCGAGCTTGTGCTGCTGCAATACTTTCCATGTAGGGGTTAGCGCAATGGATTCCATGAAAACCTCTTTGACGATCTTAATAAGTTATATGACTTGTATTCTAACGAAGGAATAGGGGCCGGGGCAATTGAATCTTTTTTATTGCCCAATTATAATACAGGGCTGCCAGTAAGTGCTGCATAAAATCTCAAGGCCCTTCTATGCTTTTTTAAAATAACTTATGAGCTTGCTTTAGTCCGCCACTTAACAGTCGGCACGCTCAAAGGCGTTGGTCGTGTCTATCAGCAAACGTTTGTGGACACGTATTCTAAAGTAGCGCAAGCAAAGCTCTATCAAACAAAGACCCCCATCACTGCCGCTGATTTAATGAATGATCGTGTACTTCCTTTGTTTGAAGAATATGGCATGAATATTTTACGCATGTTGACGGATCGCGGAACGGAGTACTGGGGTAAAGTAGAACACCATGATTATGAGCTGTATTTGGCGGTCAACAATATTGAGCATACTAAAACAAAAGTGCGTCATCCGCAGACGAATGGCATTTGTGAGCGATTTCATAAAACCATTTTGAATGAGTTTTATCAAATTATTTTTCGCAAGAAAATTTACACAACGCTTGACGAGCTGCAAAAACATCTGGATGATTGGATTTATTATTACAATCATCAACGAACTCACCAAGGAAAAATGTGCTGTGGGCGTACGCCGATAGAAACATTGAACGATGGTAAAAAAATCTGGATGGAAAAAGTTGAAAATCTCAACGTAATCTGACAGTAAGTGGCATGACTTCAAAATGGGCAACTGTCAGATCAAGTTTGAACTTCTACAGATTATTACTGGAATTCGCGTTGCCGTAAAGTTAGACTTTGAATGTTTTTTAGAACCTAGGGGCGCATCGTGAGAGTGGGGATGTTAGGTCTTCTTTTTTGTTTGTATGCGGTAGTTTACGAACGTATGTTTACTCCTATGGTGATGAAAGAAACAGCTTCTTCGACTCAGCATACCGAAGAGCCACCAGAACAGACCACCGATGTCTTTTTGAGTAGTGTTCTGTTATGTATTATCGGTGGAATAAAAGCTGTAGAAATAGCAGGAAGCCATCCATTTTTTACCCCCGCTCTATTGCTTATGGCGATGACGTCGTACTTACCTCAAGTGCAGGGATCTACTAACTCGTCGACAGTCATCCCAACACGAGAGCCAACACCTCGCCCCTCCGTTTCAAGCGCTCAATGGAGCGCAGTCAACAATGGTCGTTTAGGTGCAAATTTTCACCGTGCTGCTCAACTAAATGATACTGTTTTTGTTTCTGCAGGTATGGATTTTAATTATCCCTTATCTACTATCAGTCGAGGGTTAGTTTCTTATCAAAGCCTTGCTTCAGGTAGGGTGCTCGATTCGTATGGTGTGAGATTCGGAAACAATTGCAAGTTCAGTAAGGTGGTTGTATTGAATGGAACCGCTTTTTTTATAGGAGTATCTATTACAAATCGTTACCCATGGTTTGTGAAAATAAGTCCCGATTTATTGATCTCTCGCTCATATGTTATAAAAAGCTTGGTTACAAATGCAGCCATTTTTGATCTTGTCTATCAGGATAATTTTTTGCATTTTCTTGTCTGTAATACACAAATGTATAGAATTAAGACCGATTCAAATCTAAATATTAAAAGTGCTTATTATCTTTCTTCTAGTGTTTACGATCCTGTTTCGTCTTTCTATCAAAATTCATTTTTCTATGCCGGTTTAATTGCATCAATTCCCTATAAAGGTTTTTTGATGAGAGAAGGTGCGTGGTCATTTGGTTTTTTAGATCCCTCAAAAAATCTTGCAGTAATCTTTAAGTCGCTAGACATCGATAATGATATTATTTATGTCGGTGGTGCGATGGGTTCATCTGCTTTAGTTGGCATGATCAATGCTAGCTCTGGCAAGGCTATTTCTCTTAAACTTCTAGCTGGAGGTACTCGAGCTAGTCTAATCAATAAAGTTCGATTGAAGTCCGATGGTAATTTGATGGCTGTGGGTTATTCGATGGTGTATGGGCCTACGGCATCCAGTGGACCAAATGGATGGGGTATATTGTTTTCTCCTCAATTAGCAATTATCAAAGCGTGGTCCATAGGGGCGACACCATCCAATGTGCAGTTTAATGACCTATTAAGAACCGATGCTGATCAACTCATTGCAGTTGGTATAACGGTTAACTTTCAATATCCGAACCGAAGTGCGTTTTCTATCACGATTAATCCTGATTTTTCGGTGGATAGCAATATACTGCCTTCAGGCATGCAGATCAGTGACATTACCACAGCGCTAAATGCGAGTTACGTAGTTGCGAATATCACGCAAGCGATTTATTCATTCACTAAGACAAGTGTGACGCCAACGTTGGTAGAGGTAACCAACAATACGACCACGATTGATGATGTGCTGAGTGTTGCTTGGCTCACAGGGAAGACAACGTACAAACCAACAGGCCAACCCACTGTTTTCCCAACAAAAAAACCTTCCGGCTTTCCTAGTCTCTCGCCTACGAAATCTCCTTCCAGATTGCCCACATCCTCCCCAACCCTCATCCCCACGCTCACACCCACATCAAACCCAACGGCCTATCCAACACAGGCACCTACCTACACGCCTTCTTTTGCCCCAACACTGATCCCGACAAACTTCCCGACGGTCTCGCCTTCTCGATTCCCCACGATTATGCCGACTTGCTTTCCGACAAACGAGCCCAGCCTGATGCCATCGGTCATCCCGACTTTTTTACCTTCGGGTGAGCCAACCTTCATACCGACTATCCTGCCGACCGATGGTCCGACGCTGGATCCTTCGACGTTTCCTTCTTTTTGGCCATCCAGTTTGCCCACGATGGCCCCAACGTACATACCCACTTATATTCCAACCATTCGTCCGTCGTCTGAGCCGAGCGCTCACCCGAGTGAGGAACCTACAGGGATGCCAACATTAGTGCCGACACTCATCCCGACTAACTTCCCGACGGTCTCGCCCACGCGATTCCCAACAATCATGCCAAGTTGCTTTCCGACAAACGAGCCCAGCCTGATGCCATCGGTTATCCCTACCTTTTTACCTTCGGGTGAGCCGACCTTCATACCGACTATCCTGCCGACCGACGGCCCAACGCTTGATCCTTCGACATTTCCGTCCTCTTGGCCATCCAGCCTCCCCACGATGGACCCGACGCGCATACCTACTTTTATCCCAACGATCATGCCGACGGGTCGACCGACATTTTTGCCTTCGCTATTACCAACAAATATGCCGACGTTGAATCCGAGTATGATACCGACAGTATGGCCGACGTGTTTACCAACGAATGATCCTACACGTGCACCCACATTGATGCCGACGATGGTCCCGTCTTGTGAGCCGACGAGTTCGCCGACTGCGATGCCTACCCGTGTACCCACGCTAATGCCGACGTTAATGCCAACAGACTTTCCAACCTTGGACCCTACTCAACTACCAACCACTTGGCCATCTAGTATTCCGACCAACCATCCGAGTTTTACACCAACGTTATCACCAACCATAATGCCTTCGGGAAAACCAAGTTTGATTCCCACGTTAATGCCATCAGTGATGCCTTCAGGTTTGCCAACGTATCCGCCGACCTATTGGCCGAGTAATTTTCCATCACCAGGCCCGAGTTTTTCGCCCACATGGTTGCCGAGTGTCAGCCCATCAGGCAGACCAAC
>JAIXPZ010000068.1 GCA_027486005.1 Legionellales bacterium | reverse complement strand
AAATTTATTAAAACAGGAGAAAACATCGAAGCGTGGGATTGAGTCAAAACGCTTGCGAGCAGGCTGGGACCATGACTATTTGCTGAAAGTGCTTAAACTTTAATCCGATAGCCCTGGCTCAGCATCCATTAACCACTGACAATCCCAATAAACCTGGTAGAATTCCACTATCATTATTTATTACGCCATAAGTATGTTAAAGCCTTCATACAAAACCATGAGTCTTTTAATTGCGCTTGGAGCAATATGGAGCTTAGGGTTCTCTATTGCGCGTTATTGCACCACAAATGGGGTGCATCCTTTGGGTTATGCGTTTTGGCAGTCACTAGGACCTGCCGTTGTGTTGACAATATTGTGTAAATGCCTGCGCATTCCTATTTTTAATCATCGCTCGTATTTTATTTTTTATCTTTTTGCCAGCCTTATTGGTATAGCCATCCCCAATGCCAATATGTATTTTGCTGCGAGCCAATTACCCTCAGGGATTTTGGCGGTGATTATTAATATCTCCCCTATGGTCACTTATTTGCTAGCTTTAGCGTTCAAAGAAGAGTCTTTCAATTCTCGACGTTTTGCAGGAGTTATTTGCGCAGTTTTGGGTATTATTATTATGATTAAACCTAGTGGTGACATTTCCAAAGAAATGATTCCTTGGCTGTTATCCGCTTTATTAACACCGATTAGCTTTGCACTTTGCGCGGTTTTTGTCGCTAAATATCGCCCCGAAAACAGTCATTCTCTAGGATTGGCCGCGGGCATGTTGTGGGGATCGACATTATGGTTACTGCCAGTCGTGTTTTTAGGCCATCACTTTTATGCATTAAACCACGGTTTTTCATGGACAGAACAACTGTTATTAATTGAAGTTTTACTTTCTAGCGCAGGCTATTGGTTGTTTTTCCAACTTCTTAAAAATGCCGGCCCCGTGTATTACAGTTTAGTCGGTGGTGTTGTCGCAGTGGCGGGATTATTGTGGGGGAAGCTACTGTTTGCAGAAACACTCACCCTGACTCAAATGGCAGGCGTCACGGCTGTTATCTTAGGAATTGTTTTAGTGAGTAGGGGCGATAGGTCTTAGAGTGAGCAACCAGTCGCCCTTACTCTAGGTTTATTTTTTTAATTCTTTGTGTTTCGCCGCTGCGTCTATTCGAACCGCTTTACGCATTTCTGCTTCTTTAAACCAACGTTTTTCTTCTTCTGTTTCTAATGCCAATGGCTCAACCGCGCAGGGTCTCATATATTCATCCATAGCGACCATCGTAAAATAACAGGTCATCACATGCCGCTGAGTTCTGGCTTTAAGATTTTCTGCTACCACACGAATTCCCACTTCCATAGAGGTTTTACCCACATAATTCACATTCGCAAAAAAACTTACTAACTCGCCAGCATAAATAGGCTTTTTAAATAACACCTGATCTACGGATAAGGTAACCACATTATAGCGACTATATTTTACTGCGCACGCGTAAGCCGTCTGATCGAGAAAATGTAAAATATGACCACCATGGATAGTGCCTGAAAAATTGACCATATCCGGAGTCATTATGTGTGATAAAACCACTTTATGCTCATTTTCGATTATTTGATTAATGCGATCTGTCATAGTTTTCTCCTAGTGCTTATCTTGCATCCTACAATAAAATCCGTAGAATGTCCGCTTTTTGATGCCTCTCAAGCTGGAGCCCATTCATTGAAACAATATGACATTTATAGCATTGGCAATGCATTGCTTGATATGGTTTATGAAGTTGATGACCCTATTTTAACCCAACTTGGGCTTAAAAAAGGCACAATGAAGCTGATTGATGAGAAGAATCATGCCATCATTCTACAAGCACTACAAAATTATTCCCCTACTTATGCTTGCGGTGGCTCGGCAGCGAATACTGCAATCACTGCGCAAATGTTTGGCGCAAAAGCATTTTATACTTCTTTGGTAGCCAACGACACGTCTGGCCGTCTGTATTATCACGATATAATCACGAAAGGTATTCAAACTAACTTAACTGAATTTAATCGTCCCGGTGGCGACACAGGAAAATGTATTGCACTCATTACCCCGGATAGTCAACGCACTATGGCGAGTTATCTGGGTATCACTGCAAAAATCGATACCAGTATTGTTGATGAAGTTGCTATTGCCGCATCGCGTTATGTTTATATCGAGGGATATCTCGTTGCAGAAGAGGGCTCACGTAAGGCTGCGATCACCACTCGAAAAATCGCACAACAGTATGGCGTGAAAATCGCGCTGACTTTATCCGATCAAAATATGATTACACTCTTCCGATCTGGTTTAGACGAGATGATTGGCGCAGGTATTGATATTCTTTTTTGTAATGAATTAGAAGCGCTGGCTTACACCCAAACCAATAATTTAATTCAGGCTGAAGAAGTCTTGAAAAAAATCAGCAAACAATATCTCATCACTATGGGGCCACAGGGCGCTATCGCTTATGATGGACAAATTAGTCGACAACTTCCTGAATATAAAACTAATGTCATTGACTCATTAGGCGCAGGCGATACTTTTGCGGGTGCTTTTTTATATGCCTACACGCACGGCATGGAGTTTTTTACGGCTGTCGATTTCGCTAATTTAGCTGCGTCGCATGTGGTGGCAAAATTAGGCCCGCGTTTAGAAACAAAAGAAGCGAGCTTTATTAAAGCGCACTTCTCTAATCAATAAATCATTCTTCCCCGCACAGCCAATGTTTAAGGTCTATTAAAGAAACAACTTGATGATGTGGAATAATATGCGCTGGTGCTTCTCTATTATTTACATTAAACCAACACGTATGAAAACCGGCATTAATACCGCCTAAAATATCAGAATCAGGATTATCCCCCACCATCAATACTTGATGACGCTCAGGATGTCCCATAATAGATAACGCATGATCAAAAATCGCTGGATGTGGTTTTGCGTGCCCCACTTCTTCTGAGATAACAATAAAATCAAAATACTTTTTTAATCCTGTGAGCTCAAGACGCACCTGCTGTAACTCCGTAAAACCATTAGTGATAATCCCAAGGTTTACCCTGCCTTGTAATGCTTCGAGTAAATTCACAGCCCCTTCTAATGGCACACAAATTTCTGCCATCGTAGCCAGAAAAGCGCTATTCAAATCCTCTGATGCTAGATTCAGTCTCTTCGCCCATAAATCAAAACGTCGACATTGTACTTCTCTAGCCGTAATCTGATGATTTTGATAATCCACCCAAAGTGGTTTGTTGATCGATTGGTACTCTTGATAATCCTGTACACTAAAATCAACATCGAACTTCGAGAACATTAATTGCAAACCAGAGAAAGCATCAAACTGAAACAATGTTTCATCCGCATCGAACAAAATCCATTCGTAATTTTTTGATAAATTTTTCATTAGAAACCGCTATTTTTTAACTCAATCAAAATATTTATTTTTAGCCAATACAGTTTTTATCGCTGGATTAAGAACATGATAACATTCATCTTCTTGATCTTTATAAATAAAATCTTTCTTTATTAAAGTACCTAGTAGTCGTTGAATACTAGAGGCTGCCAAGGTTAATTTATTTGAAAATGCTCTTCCCATAGGTTCTTTTTCAGGAAATTTTGCCAGCCCTGCTAACATAGCTCGTTGATTTGCGGTAAATTGACTAATCGTTTCTGCAATCCAATCAACTTTCTGTACTTCAACATACTGCAGCCAAGTTGATTCAACAACATCAGCTATTGGTGGCGAATCCTCATCCCAAAGCATTCGACATAATCGATTAAGATAATAAGGATGGCGCTCAGTAACCTCCAAGATCGTTTCTATACTTTCATCTGAAAGTTCATTTTTCCACCTCTTCTGTGCTGCTTTTTTTATAAAAGGCACATAAGAGTTCTTTGCAATTCTATTCAACTTCATTTCATCACACAAATGATAAAGTGGGCGATTTTTGTCTTTAAACATTTCTTCTAGTAACGTTCTATTACTTCCTGAGAAAATATAAAAAACGTGCTTACTTCGTTCAACGGCGTGTCGAATACTTGCCTCTAACGAATGAGCTTCTTCTAACGTTGCAATTTGCTGAAATTCATCAATGACAAAAATTATAGATTGTTGAAGTGATCCCGCCGCTTCATCGAGATTTAATAAAAGTTTCATAATGGTTTCTTCGGCCGTTTTTTCATCGGGGTTAAACTTAATTTTCTGCCCTAAAACAGAAACCTCTATAACAGGATTCATTCTGGCGAAGCAATTCATCATTTTTTGTTTTGGTGACTTAAGTCGAGGCATAAGATTACTTATGACTTGAGACACTCCATCAACAATTGCATTTTTTACGTATTTTCCAGATGTTGCTGGAAGTAAATCTACAGAAATAGATGGCACTTGTTGATCAAGCGTAAATTGCGCAATCAGGCTACTTTTCCCATACCGTCGTGGAGACATAAGCACTACGTGTGCATTTTGTTCAAAGCGCCTCTTCAAATACTCTCGCTCTTTTTCTCGATTGCAAAAAGCGCTTCCGGTTACAATACCTGTTGGGAAATAGCTTTCAATAATCGCCATGCTTTTTCTCCACCTATAATTATTCCAGGCAACCCTATCATACATTTATGCGTAACGCAACATGCGTTACGCATAGTGCGTAATATAAAGAGTCTCGGAAAATTTATGTCTTTTTGTGGGTCCTTAATTCGGCTCTACGTGTAAGCCCCTTAACACCACTCTCTTCACGATTTTCGCAAGGTAATGTGCTCCACAGGAATCTCTATTTTCCCAGAAAACGCGGAGCTTATTACTTTCCCTAGCGCATAACCATAAATCACTTCCAGTGTTGCCGTAATTTGCCCTGATGGCTCTGCGACCACTTGAACTAATTGATCATTTAAACTCGATGAAGCTAAATCTGCAAATAATTGACTGTCATTATCATATTGTAATTGCAAAGATTCTCTATCAATTACTAGCTGATGAAACGATGCCTGCAACAATAGATCTCCCAATCTTTCCATTTCATGGGCAGATTTAATGCTTAAAGTAGAAAACAAAAAAACTCCATTCGGCATAAGAATACGACGTACTTCTTTAAAAAAAGTAGCAATATCTTCCTGCCAGAGCAGAGTAAAATGAGCAATCACACAATCAAAAACAGCGTCTTGATAAGGCAGTGTTTCACTAACCAGTGCTTCTGCCGAACAATCTCGCAACATATCTAATCGTTTAGTTGATACACCTGACTGCGGTAAATGTTCAAGTAAACGCGCTTCTAATTCATCGGCGATATACGCATTCCCATTAAGATTTTTCTGTAACAGTTGAATGCTTGCTATATTTATTAATTTTGAAAAAGGGCTCATTGACTTTTTCCTATAGATTTCATATTGTTCGCATCCCTTCCGTTGTGTTTATCAACCATCTCTCACTTCGGGATTATCAATGAAATATTTTCTAAAATTCTGCTCACGTTTAATCGAAAAAATAATATTACCTTATCACTGCGTGTTGTGTCTCAATGTCGGTGATCAACAACGAGATGTATGTCGTCAATGTGAAATAGAATTACCTGTCTCATCACATACATGTCCGCAATGTGGTATTGCTCTGCCAATAACCTCTCATCAATATCGTTGCGCCCAATGCATTAAACATCTCCCCTATTTTAATGATACGGTGGTAGGCTTTAATTATCAAACTCCAATCAATTTCTGGCTGAAGCAATTTAAGTTTCATAAAAAGGGTTTGTATGCTCGTATACTCACAGAAATTTATGCAGAAAAAATAGCGCAACTACTTGAGAAGCATCCTGAAACTCGGCCCCAACTACTTGTGCCTGTACCACTGCATTGGCGACGCATAGCCCATCGTGGTTTTAATCAAGCCTATATTATTGCTCAACAGTTAAGTCAAAAACTACAAATTCCTATGTGTCGGCATTCTCATGTTACTCGCATTAAATATACACAGCCGCAAGCTAAACTGAATCAACAATTGCGTAATCGAAATATTAATGGGGCATTTTATGTACAAAATCTATTCGGGATTAAGCACATCGCTATTGTTGATGATGTTATCACTACAGGAAATACCGTCAACGAGCTATCGAAGCAGCTAAAAAAGCAAGGTGTTCAACATGTTTCTGTTTGGGCCGTAGCAAGAACTAATTAAAGGCTCAAGGGTTTTGCCATTCTACTTCTATTTTGTCATACTCATATTATCAAGGATTACGTTTCACTTTAAATAAGGTTCAAGACTCAGAATGATTCAGCGTAAACTATGGTCTACAGTGTTATGTTTGTTAACAAGCGGCTGTTGTTCGCTGGCAAACGCAGAGCCACAAGCCCCCCAATTTCAAACTGTCAGCCCTTTTATGGTAGCTGAGCCTTCTCCTGTGGAAAACACTAATCCTAATGTTTCTCCAATGCTACCAACCTCTCCTGCACTGACTCCCGCCAATTCGCCGGTGGAGGATCCTTATGAGAACATGAATCGCAAGATTTTTAGTTTTAATGACAGCTTAGACACATACTTCCTCGTTCCTGTGTCAAAAACATACAATAAAGTTATGCCCAAGCCTCTTAATCGAGGCATTAGTAATTTTTTTAGTAATCTCAATAATCTTCCCACCATCAGCAATGACATACTGCAAGGCAATTTTTACCAAGCCACTTCAGATTCTTGGCGATTTTTTGTTAACTCAACTGCAGGAGCAGCGGGATTGTTTGATGTTGCAAATAACATGGGCTTAGAACCCAATACAGAAGATTTTGGATTAACCTTAGCGCGCTGGGGTTACACGGATACCAGTTATGTCGTGTTACCTTTTTTTGGCCCAAGTACAGTACGTGACACCGCCGGACTGCCAGTGGACTTTTTATTTTTCAGTCCGTACGGGTATATTCAAGACCCTCGAACGAGCTATACATTATACGCTCTCAATATTGTGAGCAACCGTGCCCGGCTACTGCAATATCAAAATCTTTATGATCAAATTGCTCTTGATCGCTATGCTTTTATTCGTAATGCCTATCTTCAACAACGAGCCAATGCGATTGATCGTAATCAACACCTTTCAGATCCTTATTTCAATCTCACTAGCAAAAAAAATGCCGGTGTGAGCAGTAGCGGCACTGTGTCTTAAATGTTACATATTGCACTGTTTGAACCTGAAATACCCCCAAATACCGGAAATATTATTCGCTTATGCGCTAATACCTGTGTTCAACTGCACTTAATTCATCCGCTTGGATTTGCCATGGATGAGAAACAATTGAAACGTGCTGGTTTAGATTATCATGAATTCACGCAAGTCATTGAACACCAAAATTACGCTCAATTTATGCAATGGGCGGGAGGTCGTACAATATTTGCCTGTTCAACTAAAGGTGAATTATTTCATCACGAAGTGAGCTATCAAAAAAACAATATTTTATTATTTGGTCCAGAAACACGCGGACTGCCGGTTGAAATTCGTGAATCCCTGCCTAAAAATCAAGTAATTCGAATTCCCATGGTAGCAAACAGTCGCAGCTTAAATCTCTCTAATGCTGCCGCAATCATTACTTATGAAGCATTACGGCAGCTCAATTTTAAAGGCTAGACTGATCCTAAGACCCTTTTTTAACGCGCGCCAGTAACTTGTCCCACCAACTAGGGCTAGGTTGCGTTGATGTAGCACCAGGAGCTTCTTTTTTAAGGAACGCGCCAACATCAGAAGGTGCGCCACTGATATATTTCAACTCACCTTCTTTGGTGTAGAAAATTAAAGTAGGTGTACTGCTAATACCAGTATCATGCATGAACTTCATATTTCCTTCTAACTCTTCAAGAAGCGGCTTAGGAATATCAGTCAGAGGAGCAATACCTCCTTCTTCTGTTTTCATATCAAAACCAGCTTCATTTTCAGCCATAGCCTTACCTGGATCTTTAGCATTCATAATAGCGGCTGCTTTTGCTTGGCTATCGGGTCGCACAAAATAGACTAATATCCAATTAACCTGCAGTTCGCCTTTGTCAATAAAGGGTTTCATCGCATTATAAGAATAGTTACATGCTGAACAATTCGGATCCGCTACTACAATTAATTTATAAGGTGCATCATCGCGCCCTTCCTTTATTGGCGTTGTTTCGGCTAAATTATCCGCTATTTTTAACGCTGTATATTTTTTAACATATTTTTCATTGTCTTGTTCGGTAAGATTTGCACCATCTTTGCTAATCACCGTGCCATAAACCGCATATTGAACTTTATCATCCACATACATAATCATAGGCTGCCCACCCTGAGGTTGAAGCACGAAACCATGTAAATTACCTGGACCAGGAAATGTGCTAAGAACCGATAACTTATCTTGGCCGATTTTTTTTATCAACGCTAACTCTTCTGGACTTGCCGTTGTGTCTGCAAAGCTGGTAGAAACAACAAACACACCCATTGCTATTAATACTTTCAAAAAATTTTTCTGCATATTTTTTCACCTTTTTAAAACTCAAGCCGCTATTCTATCAAACAAAACTGTTTATTTATAACAAAAAAGCCAATTATCACTTGGCTTTAGCATTAACAGTTCGCAAAAACTTGCAAGTCGCATTGTTACGCAGCTACTTTTTCAGCTGAAATCCTTCTTTGTAGCCACCATAATGTTCTCCTTGTCCATGCAAAATATGCTGACAATTCAATCATAAAGAACTAATAATATATAATTTGAGCAACAATAAAAACAAATATGCTCGTAATGCGCAAATTATACTCAGATTTTTCTATTTAAAGCCCCCGGGATACAACCTAGGGCTTATGCTAATATAAGAATGAGCAGAATATAAAATGCGCGCTTCCTCAAATTTTCTTTATTCTGTACTATTAAGAGCGAAAATTATCTGGTCAAGCAGGACATTAATCACATGTGGACACTATTTTTTTTATTGGTATTACTTTTTTTTATTTTTCTCTGGTACACCAGAACACATTTAAAAGAGCAAGCATTTGCTCTTGCTATGGCTGCTGTAGAAAAAAATGGCTATCAATTATTGGATGATGCGATTAGTTTGACACAAGTACGCATTTTTAGAAGTGGACGAACCTTTTCTTTAATGCACACATTTGAATTTCATTATGCAGATGAGCAACAGCATCGACAAGTCGGCCAAGTGATACGACACGGAAAAGGATGGTTGAATATTACATTTTCTTCTTCGGTGCCACCCAATGTCTCGCAAGAAACTGATAGAAAAGTAATTCCATTTCCTGGAAATTTTCAACATGACTGAAAATAAACCTGTAATTTCTAGCGCAAAATCACGCCCCAAAGCAGAGCTCAAACTTGTTCCGATTGAGCATTTACAACGCGGAAAGTATCAACCACGCAAAGAGTTTGATCCAGAAGCACTACAGGAGCTCGCTGACTCGTTGCAATCCACTGGTTTATTACAACCCATTATTGTTCGGCCGATTAATGAGAAAGAATATGAAATTATTGCGGGGGAACGTCGTTGGCGTGCAGCACAATTAGCTGGTTGGAGCGAAATCAATTGTTTAATCAATCGATTTTCCGATGAACAAGCTGCAGAAGCAGCAGCGATTGAAAACATTATTCGTGTAGATCTCAATCCAATCGAAGAAGCCAGTGCCTATCAAAGACTGATTGAAGAATTTGGCTATATTCATGATGAAGTCGCCATCGCCGTGGGTAAGTCTCGAGCAAAAATTACTAACGCTTTACGTCTATTAAAGTTAGATATTAGCTTGCAAAAATTGATTATTGAGAATCAATTATCGGAAGGTCACGGCAAGACCTTGGCGGCGCTCTCATCGCCTTTGCAACGTGAACTCGCTAAAAAATGTATTGAGTATCACTGGAGTGTGAGAAAACTCGAACTTGAAGTGAAAAAACTCAGTCAACTCGCTTATTCCAATGCCGGTATTAAAAAAGATCCTAATCTTGCCTATTTAGAAAAAATTGTTACCGATAAAATAGGTTGCCGTACATTGATTGATTTCGACAGCAATAGAGGGTCGTTAAAAATAGAATTTAGTAATTTGGATATTCTGGAAGGCGTATTGAAGAAGCTTAAAATCGACATTAATAAGCTAGAAAACGAAAAATAAGCCGAATGGATTTTTTTCATGCTGCTCATTAATTTAGTGCATCGAATTTCCGTGAGACAAGCTGAATTTATTCATGCATTGGCGAAATGGGAGAGGCTTTGTTGCTCGGCGGATAAAAAGTTATGCTGGCGAAACCGTTGAATAACAGATTTACATTCACCAAACACAGGATTAATGATGCTTTTATTTAACCGATCTCATGAAAATATGACATGAAAATTCTCCTGATTGATGACGACATAGAAATTTGCCTCTTTATTGAAAAGAACTTCGTGCGACTCGGTCATACAGTGACAGCGGTGCATAACGGCAATGAAGCATTACATCTCGCCAGTAGTGAAACCTTTGATGTAATGATTATAGACTGGATGATTCCTTGCCTTGATGGAGTTGCACTGATCAAAATATTGCGCCAGCAAGCCATTAAAACACCAGTCATTATTTTGAGTGCAAAGTCACAAATTGAAGATAAGATATTCGGTCTAGAGTCGGGCTGTGATGATTATTTAACAAAGCCATTTGAGATAGAAGAACTTATTGTGCGTGTCAATCTCCTTTATAAGCGTATGACAAGTGCCCGACTGTTTCAATCTACAACGATTAGTTGTAATGAGCTGGTGTTAGATAAAATTTCACATAAGGTGACGTTTAAGAAAAAAAATATTGAGCTTCAGGCAAGAGAATATAAAATTTTGCTGTTTCTGATGGAACATAAAAATCAAATAGTGAGCCGTAGTGTTTTGCTTGAGCATATTTGGGATTATAAGTTTGATCCGCAAACCAATATTATTGATGTGCATGTCTCCAGATTACGCAATAAGCTAACAGAGATTGGCGCGAAAGATATGATCAAGACGGTGAGAAGCTGCGGTTACACAATTAAAGATGAGTGAGAACTTTGATGCGATATCGACGTTATATAATTAGCTCAAGCTTTAAAATGGCGGCATTGTTTGGTTTGCTTCTGAGCATTAGCATAGGCGCATCTATTTATATTTTTACGCGTTTAAATCAAATATTTGAACATAATACGGATATTAAAATCGCTACATTGATTGCGATTTTAGCCATGGTATTAGTCATCCTGATTAGTTTTTTTATTAGCATCTTCGTTGTTAATACACTGAATCATATTGCCAAAACATCTGTATCAATAATGAGCACAGGTGATTTGACGCAACGCATTCAACTCGAAAGTCACTGGGATGATTTAAGTAATCTAGCGCATGTACTGAACGCTTTGCTAGAAAAAATTGAATACTTAATGAACGATATCAAGTTGGTCTCTGACAATATTGCACATGATTTGCGCACACCGCTTACTCGTTTACACAACCATCTGCAAACTCTGGATCAAAAATTTCAAAATCGAGAAACCACACAAGCATTACAAGAGTCAGAACATTTACTCACCGTTTTCCATGCCTTGCTGCGTATTAGCTATTTGGAGCATAGTAAGCAAGAGTTGTCTCGAAAAAATCATGAAATCAGCCAGCTTATTCATGATGCCTGTGCGCTGTATGAGCCGATGTTTGACAATAATATTTTTTTGAGTGTGGAAGTAGAGCAAGCTTCGCTGTATATTGATCGTGATTTAATATTTCAAGCATTAGTCAATATTTTGGATAATTGCGTTAAGCATGCCTTTGGCAACACGTTTATCGAAATAAGTGGGAAAAAATATGCACAGAAATACCTCATTCTTATCAAAGACCAAGGACAAGGCGTACCTATTGATATACACGATAAAATTTTTGAGCGTTTTTATCGGCATGACTCTAGTCGAACACAAGCCGGTAGTGGCCTAGGTTTGTCTCTCGTCAAAGCGATTATTGAGCGCCATCATGGCGCTATTTTAAGCTCGCCTAATCAGCCTAAAGGCTTAACAATGCATATCACCTTGCCCTTATATCAGTACCACCAACCTTTAGACTGAAAGATTCAGAAATTCCCGCCTCGAGCTTAACAGCAGTCTGAAGAATCAATATTGATTATTACAAGTACAAGGCCTCATAAATTTTTCCTTTTATGCCTTTTTTAAAGCAATCAACTCTGTTTTT
>JAIXPZ010000042.1 GCA_027486005.1 Legionellales bacterium | reverse complement strand
TCATTACTTCACCTGGCCACAGTAAAATTATTACAACGTAGAGAATTTTAAATGCGTTTCAAAAAGTGTTTTTCTCTGAAATAAGAAATCCGAAAATTTGACACGAAAAACGTGTCAAGAATTTTTTTAAATATTTTTCAAGAACTGGATCCCGCGGTCGGAGCCGCGGGACGACGCCCCTCGGGGGCGTGAGCAGTTACCGAAAATACTTTGTTTAGCACTTTCTCTTGTTATATATCGCTCAGTGTAAATTAATTCTATTTTCAAACTGTGGAAAAAACTTTCTGCTACAGCATTGTCCCAACAATTTCCTTTTCGACTCATACTGCAAATCAATCCATATTTTTTCAACATTTTTTGATAATCGTGAGAGCAGTATTGACTGCCACGATCTGAATGACAGAGCACGCCGCGCGGAAATTTTCGACGCCACAATGCCATCATGAGTGCGTTGCAAATTAATTCACGTGTCATCGTGGGTTGAATCGACCAGCCAATGACTGCTCTTGAATAAAGGTCAATGACGGTGGCTAAATATAACCATCCTTCATCGGTCCAAATATACGTGATATCACTCACCCATTTTTGATTAGGGGCTGTCGCTGTAAAATCACGATTCAATAAATTCTCGGCCACCGGTAAATTATGCTTGGAATCAGTAGTGACTTTAAATTTCCTTTTTCCCTTTGCGTGCAGTCCCAATTTTTTCATTCTACGGCGCACGCGATTCTTGCTGCACGTTTCGCCTTCATCCTGTAGTTCGTCGGTAACGCGTGGAACTCCATAACGATTATTGTGACGATTGAAAACAACCGTAATCTTTTTATCCAAAGCTTCATTAGCCATGCTTTGTTGACTAGGTTTGCGCTTCAACCAAGCGTAATATCCACTCCGATCAATGGAAAACATGTGGCACATCCTCTTAATAGTAAAATCGGCTTCGTGAGCTTGTATAAACGCGTACTTTACGTCAGGTGTTGAGCAAAGTACGCCGCCGCCTTTTTTAAAATTTCTTTTTCCTCCAAAGCAATCGCCAGCGCTTTATGCAAACGTCGATTCTCATCGACTAACGCTGACATGTCTTTTCCAGCATCAGTATCAACTTTAGAAAGTTTCCCTTTTTTCTTAAGGTCATGCATCCAGGTATGCAGCGTTGCGACGGGGATGCCTAAGGAAGTGGCAGTGTTTATAACTGAACCAGATTTTATGGCGAGATGGACTGCTTCCTGCTTAAATTCGTGGGTGTATTGCCTTACTTTTCTTTTCATGAGTATCACCTTCTTTAATTGATTCGTAGTTTATCAAATTTACGTGTCTACTAAAGTGGGGTAAGGCCAATCTCTTATTTGTATGTCTTTGGTTAGTTTTTCTAAAAAAGTAGCCGCTGCTTTTCTTTGCACTTGAATATTATTAGATTGTAAATCTTTAATAATTTGAGTCACGCCTCTTCTATTATTACTAAACGTACTTTCAATTGGATACAGAAGTGTAGCTAACATAGTAGATCCTATTATTTTTTATAAAATTTATAACCTGATAAATATGATAATAAACCTAAATTAATTTTTTACTTTTTTTCTATCACATTATTATGCATTTGTTATTCGCTCTATCGTCATCTATTTTATTTTGAAATTCAGATACATTGTTATTACTTTTACTCCATAGATATCCAGAAGAAGTGAAGCTTCCTTCTATTGTAGAAATTTTATTAGCAATATCTCCGCAGTTACTTGGGCGGTCTTCGATTCGTTGCGCCCAGCATGCTACAATAAGCTTAGTAAATTGTGGCGGTGTATCAGATGGAATAGTTTCCTTTTCTCCATCCTTTATCCATTGCCGAATATTATCTGGTGTTGCAGTTTCATCATCTTGGAATGGAAGTTTTCGACTTGTTAATTCCCACAACACTATACCTAAGGCGTAAATATCTGACAATACAGTATGTTTTGCACCACGGGTCAGTAATTCAGGCGCCATCCAAAGCAATGTGCCTAGATTTTTATTCGCGTGAGTGGAAGTACTGCTTTCTAATTTCACATTTTTTGAGAGCCCAAAATCGGATAATTTTGCAGTCATACGATCATCTAACAAAACATTCATGCTTTTAAAATCACGATGTAAAATAGCTTGTTCATGCAAATAAGCAAGGCCGATTGCCATATGACGTGCAATTGAAAAACGCATTGACCAAGTCAATTCTCTATTGCTATGTAAAACATCGTAGAGAGATCCCATCGGCATCAGTTCCATAACCATGCTATAACGACCCTGTTCTGTACAAACACCAAATAAAGTTAAAATATTGGGATGTCGCAAAGCACCATGTCGTCGTGCCTCTTCTAAAAAACTCGCTAAAGTTTCTTCAGATAAACGAGCTGATTTTAATTGTTTAATTGCAACATCAACGAGTTGCCACTTCCCTTGAAAAACTACACCAAAGCCACCTTCCCCTAACACTTTATGACTAATCGTTAACGCAGATGAAGGAATAACAGAAAAAACTGACGTTATTCTAGTGCTAGTTTTTTCTATTGGAGGTAACATAGGCATAGTCTTTGCAACAGCTGGAGTAGGTGCATATTCCTTTTTCTCTTGATGTTGTATCTCTGATCTTGCTTTTACTTTTTGTTCATCTGCCAATCGCGTTAAACGATGGCGATTTTGTTCTACAGCCTCACTAAAGCGTTTTACTGATTCTTCGGTGAGATTTGTATATTCTAATTCTAACGAAGTAAGACGAGATTGCTTGACCATGTTAAGAAGTAATGCTGCACTTTCAGAAGTAAAGCCGTTATAAAAACCAAAGTCTAGCTTAGACACAGATGAATTTGGAAGTGCGGTGACTAGAGCGCGGATACCTGCAATAGTGAAATTCTGATCAGATCCAATATCTAATTTGGCAAGTTGAGGAATATTAGGAAGACTTTCAGCAATAGCAATGAGACATTCGTCGCTGAGTTTACATGCTCCAAAATTTAATTCAGTTATAGAAGAACTAGGCAACACTCTGGCTAAATCGCGAAGCATTTTTGGTGTTATTGGTCTTATAAGCCCCCTGTCACGCCCCCAACCTTCGTACATACAAGTTGAGCCTAGATATAAATAACTATTATTACTATATGTTCTATTTAATAAAGAGTTTAGTAATTTTTCATATTTTTCTGGAAAAAATCGCCGCTGATTATTTTCTTGAGCTTCTCTAATGCTTTCTTCCATGCTATCACAGAGACGTTCATACTCAACATTGTTGTTTATTCTCACATCAATAAGGTGTGAATAGGGGATAATGTCAAGAAGGCTTTGAGCCATTTCCTTGCTAAAATTACAACTCATTAAAAACAGTGTTTTAATATTGGAACTTTTGATTTTATTTGCTAAAGCATTAGCACCAGTGATAGTGAAGCGTCCATAATTTATATATAATATTGTCATACTCTGTGGTAGTTTATTGGCAATTACTGTAAGCATTTCATCATTAAGATAACAGTAGTCTAACTTTAACTCTACAATACTAGAATACTGTAATTTATTAGAAAACGACTTTACATCTTCAATAGTAATACCTTCTTGATATGGATGTAATGTCAAAATGGAAGTCTTTGATCGGCTAAACATGCTAGCAACAAAATAGCGATCATCACCGATTATAAAAACTCTACTCAATTTTAATTCAGCTACGTTAGAATTTTCTAAGGCTTGAGAAAGAATCTGAGCGCCTTGAACAGTAAAGTGAATAGCCTCTATTTCTAACTTTACAAGATTGGGGGCGTTGGATAATACCTTGGCAATATTATTAAGAGTACTATCGTTTAATAATACATTTAAGGCCGTACCACTACCGACTAGATGATGATCTCCTCCACTAAAACTCCAGTAAGTTATCGAAGAAAGATTAGAGAAATTTAGCAATGCTTTAACTAAATCATCAATATTTTGTGCTGTCATAGTATGCTTAGGCATTCCAATACTCGTATGACTATATGATCCATTGCGTAATGAAGATAAGATTTCGTTTAATGTCATAAAATGCCCAATAATTATTTTTTACTAAATTTATAGCCTAATGAAGGTGGTGATAGAATCTCATCAAGTTTTTTTACTTTGTCCTGATAGTTAACATCAGTTGAATCTACAGAAAGTGCTTTTTTATACCAATATAATGCAGCGGGATAATCTATTACTCCTGTTTCTGTATCTCCTTTTTCGTATATTCGACCTAAATTATACATAGCAACATCATAGCCTTCATGAGCAGCATTCTCTAGGTATTCTATTGCCTGCTTTTTATTAGTACGTTGTTCGCCTAATCCTTGCAACTTAAATAAACCCATACGTATATAAGCTTTTGTAAAGTTTTTTTGAACAGAAGACTCATAGCACTGATACGCTTCTTTCATGTGCGATGATTCTTGAGCTGCTACTCCTCGCTGATACCATTCTTCACCAGTGGGTGAAGAAGAGCGTTGCATAATAGGTGCCGATAGCAATTGCAACTGATTAGCAATATCGATAGCACGAGGGCGATTAATAGGATCCGCTGACCAACAGGCTGAAAGCAATGTTGCACATTCTAGTGGCAAATCGACGGGTATTGTTTCTCGAAAACCACTTTTTACAGAAGCCATAATTTCGGATGATGAAAGATGGTTATAAGGCAAGCGAGCACTCATCAAAGTCCACAACAGCATTCCAAAGCTATAAATATCGCTGGCTTGACTGAGCTTGGCTCGACGCTGCCAACTTTCAGGCGCCTGCCATGCTGCTTCATTACTCATCGCCCCAATTGAAGCGATACTCGAATGGCGCGTTTTCACTAACCCAAAATTCATCCATTTAGCACGATTATGCTGATTAATTCCAACACTATGAGGTTTAATATCTCCATGAATAATGTTTTGATCATGAAGATAAGCCAACCCTAACGCTAAGTCTTTAGCTATTTGAAGGCGTTCAGAAAAATTTAAACTTGTTAACACATTAGTCAATGGGCCTTTTTCCATGACACCCATAAGTAAACACAATCGCGTGTTTTCAAAACATGCCCCATAGAATGGCACAATAAATTCATTACGCAAATGACTCATCACTTGCGCTTCTCGAATAAACTGTTGTCGTTCTTCTTCAGTTCGAAGATGGTCAATGGATTTAATAGTTACCGGTTGAGAACGCCATGTACCAGAATAAATAACTCCGTATTCATTCTCACCTAATCGTTGATCAAAAGTTAAATCAGAAAGATTAACTAAAAATCTTTCTGGCAATAAAGATGCGCTTTGTACTACAATGGAAGGCCGTAATTGCACTTCTAAACGTTCTTCAAATGCAGCGAGTTGTTTATGAAGAATTATTTCAAGATCATGTGGATTTAAACGTGTTGATTGAATGGCACGCAGAATTCGTTCTTGCTGTTGAATAAAAAATTGTCGATCATCTTCTTCATCTCGACGATCTCTTTCTTTATCAATTAATAATTGTGCAGATAATCCCAAAGTTAATTGTGGGTAGAGTTCAATAATTCGACTTTTAAACTCATCAAGCTGACGTTCATTCTTTCCTGCATTGGCAAGTCTTGATGACCAACTTGCTTTTGTAAGTGTTAAAATAAATACGGTCGTTTCTTGTAGACAATGCTCTAAACTCTTTAGTGTATCAATAAACTGCTGATGCTCGGGTAATCCACCTAAGCCATGAATTGAGGTGATAGTTTGCTCAATGGTTTTTGCTAATGTTTTTAGTTTTTTTTGGTTGCTCTCCGCCAAATTCACTAAACGATATATTTCTTGCGCTAATTTGACTATGGCACTTGCTATACTAACTGGATCCATACTGCTTCACCTTTTAATTTTCTAGAGAGCAATTTTCAGCATTCTTACACTGAAACATTAAATAAATATGAAGGTATAAAAAAATAATGCGTTAATTGCAAATCGTAGAAAATATTGCTTCAAAATGAGCAAAAATAGCACTGAAAACGCTGGGCATTCTAAGATTTATTTGTGGGCCGCGATTAGAGCAACGTATACGTTATTCTATAACGATTGTAGCCATTGCAATAACGACTTATTTTCTTTCCAGGAAGGCAGTTTAGGCGTTTGTGTTGTACTTACTTTTTCAAGTGCTGCACGTTTCATCTCAAGATTGGCTCTTGCATAAATTTCTGTTGTTTTAATGTCTACATGACCCAAGAAATCACGAATTATATCTAAAGAAACGCCTCCTTGCAGTAAGTGCATACCCTTTGTATGCCGTAGCGTATGCGGACTGATAGTCTGCTTAAAATGCGGATAAATTTCTTGTACCTTACGTTCGTATTTTTGAAGTATATAATTTATACCGGCGCGTGTAAATTTATTACCTTGATGATTTTGAAATAATGAATAGGAAAATTTCTGGCTCCAACTCCAAAAGCGGTCTAAAAGTGTAACTCAGGGAGCGATTACATTTCTGCCCCTAAAACGTAATTTGCTTTTGCTAAAACAGACATTTTATAAATATATAATGATAAAATAAAAAACATTATCGTAGTTGTGGTCCGATAACTGAGGTTATGGGGTCATCAAATTTTAAAAAATATGTCTGATTATTTTTCACTTATACCGTAACAAATCGCAATACAAGATTTATCATGAAAAAATCATCGAGCTTGATATTAAAAACAACAGATAATGGTAATTTGGCCCAACTACTTTCCACAATAGCTCCTCACTATGGCTAGTCTCGAATGCCCGAGTTCGTGGCTGATCATAAGTCGCGCTTGTAGATCAACGTGTCTTTCATAAGCATTCATCTGTGATGTACTTGGCCCACCATCAATAGGTGATTTCCAACCATAGCCTTTTGTCATTTCATTCGTGATTGCTTCATATCGGTGTTGCGCATACGCGTGGCGCAACCCATGAAGCTTGTGATATCCATTTTTCTTTGTAAAATAATCATAGCGATTACGTTGTTGCCGATAGGTTAGTTCTTTTGGAATGAGTGAATCTTTTTTACCTACTAACAACTTGATTCGATCTAAACATTCACGTTGTGATTGGCGTGTAATGGGTATTAATCGGGGGATTCCTCCTTTTGTCCAGGAACCTTGTAATCTAATGGCTAATTTTTCATCTGCTTGATGGGGCTTAAATTTAATCGCCTCCTCCCTGCGCAAACCAAACTCCTTTTGTAATTCTAATGACGCTCGTACATAAGGGTCTTCAATTCTATCTAAATCGATAACATGTACTGCTTTTGATATTTCGGTATAATATCGTCGCGGCGCAATATGATATTCTGCATTATTTTTAATAACTTGCTCTCTTCCCGTTAGTTCCGTCACACGTCTTAAAACAGAAAGCCGATTTTTAATCGTTCCAGAGGATAGCTGACTTTCCTTCCAACCCATAATAAGTTTATCGACATGTTTTTGTTTTAGTTGATCAATAGAACGTAATTTAAATCCCAACTGACTTAACTGCTGCAGACTAAGGCGCAGAATACCTTTGTAATCGTTCAAAGACTGATGCGATAGCCTTGCCCGACTAATCGTCTTAGAAGCCGTATAATAAGCACTTCCTAACGCGGTATTACTCATCGCTTATCCAATCCCGTATCAATTTTAAATCAGAAATCCCCATCTCCCCTGCTATTTCAACAAGCGCTTCTTTTTTTGTGAGTTGCTGTTGATTAACGAGATAGTCAAAAAGATTGCGTGCGTAAAGCGCTCTAAATGAAGTTTTCGATGAATGATTAGCAAGCACAAGTTCGGTGTTATATAAATTCACAAGGGTAACCTTATCATATTTTTCAGATAGTGAGAGTTTTAACCCGAGCTCAATAGCAAGTTGACTTAGCAACTGTTCTTGTTCTGGAAAATGGAGGCTGATCAATCTATCCTTGTTATTATGAGAAACTGATTTCGATATATACAGTGCATTTTTAACGGCCTGATAAGGTTGAATTCGAAATTTTATGGCTTCCTGCTTCGTAAGACCGAAATAAATTTGTAATTTCAAAATATATTTCGTCAACCGATGTTCAACTTGATCGAGTATTTGTAGTGGAGCAGCAATAAGTGCCACCGTTAACTTTGATTTTTTTCTTGTAAGGCCCAGCTCTAAATTGGATGGAAAGGGAACTGAATGATTTAACAATCCTAAATATTTTCGTAAAATTGAAAGCCTACTCCCAATAGTCACATTCAATAATTTTCTTTTTTTCCAATGATTAATAAGGCTATTAATCTGGTCGAGAGACACCTCATGAAATGAATTGAAAAACACTTTCAAAAAGAATAAGTCTTTAATAATGACTTTAATAACCGACTTATAGCCGTTTCTTGTTCTGGGTGACCCTTGTTTATAAGTCGCTAGAATTTCTCTAAATTCAGCAAGTGGCCGCTGTATGGTATATGCCATTTCGTCAAACTCTACATTAGTTTAGTGTAAATGAGCTACCACGTTACAGTTATCCCATAAGTGGTAAGCATCTTAAAAAGATGCTCAAGTCTCAGTTTTTTTATTGCTTACAAGTTTCAGTCATAAGTTCTCCTTTTTTAAGTGTTGAATGTTAAGTTTTAAGTGAATTAAGAATTAAATTTTTGAATAAATGTACTTGATATGTGATGCATTGATTCCGTGTTAACAAGTTTATCGAATATCTTTCTAAGAGGTACCCTAAATCCAGTTTCATTAAATATCGTTTCTTGAGTGTTCATCAATAGTTGATACGTTTCGTCGCTTAATAGTCGTTGCTTTTTCGATGCTTCAGTTGTGTCATTTTCTATGTTCAGTTTTTCTAGCGTTTCCATAGGTGTTCCTAAAGTGTTAAGTAAAATATTACAGTATCAGTCAGTAAATGTTTAAAGCAGGTCGCTCAAATAACTTGAGCGACAATGCCATTGTCGTGTTACGCGTTAATTGTTTAGTCAATACCAAACTCAATTTTTCACTTCTAATTGTCAGACAATTCGTTATGTTAAATTTAAATGGATTAAAAATAGACCAATCAAATAATCGCCGTTGTCAATGTTAAATTTTTAAATAATAAAGTTTCAAAATGTTAAGTTGTAACAAAATAAAGGTAGGTCAAATCGCGAACGATTTGTCAGGACGATTGGCAAAAGCTAAGTTTTGCATTTATATCCCAATGACTCTAAGCTAAATGCTCCGCTGACGACTAAAGAGTTAAGATAACAGCAGTTTGGATTAGACCATTTCTGGTTTCACAGGAATTTCGCCCGCTCATCAGTAATCCTCATTTCCTTATATTACCGAATTCTTTTACTTTTTCAATATTTTTTAGAAAAAATTGTGAATAGCGTGGAAAACATTTTTTTGCAAACAGGTGCTTACAAAAAAAGTTTACGCACGCAATTCACAATTTCACAATATGTGGAAATGTAGACAAACCTGCGGTTTGACACACGAGTTCCACAGCCAACAGGCGCGCGGATTTTTTTGATGTCCGCGCTTAAAAACTGCAAAAAAACGCCGAGCGTTTTTTTCCACGCTTCCATGTGTTTGTAATCAGTTGATTACAAACGCTTTTTCGAACAGCTTTCGCTGCGTCACTGCGTAATATCACGCTTAGTAAAGCGCTCATCGCAGTGACGCATCGCAACGCTAACGCTTTTGCCAGAACCGCAAACACCCACTTAATGACTAGGTTGCGCTAAACTTTGCAACAAAATCATTAAGTACATGTTTACTATAGGAGCGTTTTTTGTTCCAAATTTTTGACCTATCACCAAAATTTTCAAACAAAAACGCAAGATTCTTTAAGCAAAAATACACAGCTATTTGGGATAGTTGTTCTTATTTATTGCCCAAAGAATCTAAGAAAAATGATCGTCTTGACGCAATAATATGGCTGTTTATTGCTCACTCCAAGACGATCAAATGAAATAAGAGCATGAGGTTGATCTACAGATATGATAGGATCTGCGCTCACTTTTAACCACAAAAAGAGAGATAATCGATGACTAAAGCCGAACTCCTTGCCGTTATTGCAGAAAAAACAGGCGCTACTAAAGTAGATGTAGATACCATTTTTATGGCGATATTTGAAACAATCACAGAGAATCTTGCTAAACAAGATAAGATTGCTGTGCCAAAATTCGGTAACTTTGCGACTAAAATAAGAGAAGAAAGAAAAGGCCGCAATCCATCAACGGGAAAAGAAATGATTATCCCACGCTCAGTAGTGGTCAACTTCAAGCCAGCGACTCAGTTGAAAGAAGCGGTTAACAGTAAGTCTGACGATTAAAATTGAAGTATTTGGGGTTGTGGAGGCGAAAGCGTCGGAACCCCCTTACCTAAAAAAAATACGACTTTGATTTTAGTAATCAATATCTTAGACTAAACAATCACACTAATTCAGCAGGTTTCATTTTGGATAAATTTTACTCTATTTTAGAGCGATGTAGTCAAAGCTTTTCTCAACGGCAATTTGTGACATGCTGCGTAGCGGGTGTGCTTTTTGCCATTTTCGGCGTAGCTGGTTGCCTTATTCTAATGCACTATGGACTCATACCGGCACAATCTTTAACTTCTGTTTTTGCTATGTGCTTTTTAGTGGGATTTATAGTGTTCGCTTGTATCATTCAGTTGATGCCGACATATTCTCTTACTATTCTAATCGGTACCGAGGGAAATTTTGAAAAAATTCAAAGTACCAGTCCTAGCGATCGATATCGAATAATTTCCATAGCAATTCACAACACAGGTAATAAACTTTTATCAAATTGCGAATTCGTTATTGAAACTATTGGCGCTAAAAGTGAAAAAATAACACATCATTTTAAACACAATTTTTCACTTAATAAAGGAGAAAAAACCTTTATACCTATAGCTAACTATAATGAAGCGAAAAAAGATGGGAAAATTAAATTGTACTTTCTGCATGGCGCGCTTGCCCCTGATATATTTATTCCAGGTTATGAAGAGCATCATATTACATTACGCGCTACCTCATTAGAATCACCGGCTTGTGAAATGCAATGTATTCTCACGGTAAATAAAGTAGATGAAAAATTAAAAATAAGTAAAATTACATAATATTTTTTATGAAAAATCACGCCATATCGGAATTAAGCCAATGATACGTTAAATATTCCCATTTCTCCAGCAATCCGCATTACTGCTTCTTTTTTGCATAATTACTCTTGATGGACAAAAGCAGAACTCCACACAACCCCTATTTAGCATATTCTATTAGTGCGCCACCAAAAGTGGCGCACTAATAGAATTCACACACTTATGCAGCTTGTGGTGCAACTACTTTGGCTTTTTTAGCCGCAGTTTTCTTGGCAGGCTTTTTAGCCACCTTCTTTGGCGCAGCTGTTTTTTTAACAACAGGCTTTGCCGCCTTTTTTGCAGCTACTTTTTTCTTAGCGACTGGTTTAGCAGGTTTGCTGCTTGCTTTTGCGGCCTTAGGTTTTGCTTTTAATTCAGCCTTTAGTTCACGTACAGACGCTTTTAGTGTAGCGATCTGTTCTTTTTGTGCTGCAATCGTTGCTTTGAATTTATCAACATTTACTGGTTTAGCCATGGGTAATCATCCTCAAAATTAATAATAATTGCCCAGAAAATCCAGGCTTCGCTATTTTGATTCGATAATGGCACTCGCGTCAAGTTTTGCAAGTCGAGCAAATAAAAATATACAGTTTAGATAAGCATTGCCTGCATCCAGCCAAAGCTAAATACAGGCAATCATTCAATTTTCAGAAGACAGAGATAAACAAAACACTTCAGCTTTTTCATCAACACAACTTAAGACAAATCTTAACTCACTAATTTGAGGAATGGTGCTGTAGGACAATTTTATTGTCAGCAGTAATTTTGCATCATCATCATTGAAAACAGTCAATTCACCTGTTTCCTGTGCAGTAGTTGCCAGCATCAAGCAGTAACACCAATCATCATTTATTTTTTTGACGGTTGGCAGTACTTCTAATGCAATCATGTCAATAAACCTAATGGCTCGGTAACATTCAATCAAATGGCGAACACCATCAGTATAAATAAATTGAGCATTTTGCCTGTGACGATACCAATTAACCGTTCCTGTAAACTGTCCAAGTTCTTGTCGAAACTCCTCTTCTTTTATTTTTTCTAGTTCTAACACAGCATCTTTCATCATTATGACCTCATAGTTATTGCTGAGGACATAATCTCCCAGCAGGAGATTACTCCCCTGCTGGGTAAAAAATGTTTTGCATTTAAATTTTTGCGCTTAGATTCGGCTAAGCGCAAAAAATATTCTAATGCTCAGAAGGTAACAGCAAACAGTATGTGTTGTTTTCATGATCCATACTTTCAATAAAAAGCATAAAATTTTTCACTTTAGGAAAAGTCGTATACGGCAGCACTTCTGTTAAGATAGGCTTCTTACTATTTCCATCCGTCACAATCACTACACCTGTTTGATGGTCAGTCACGTTAATTCTCACGCTATAAAACCAGTCATTTGATGTTTTTATCAACTCTGGTAAAAATTGCAGAGCAATTAAATCAATTAACCAATACGATTTACATATTTGAGCTAAATGCCGCACTCCATCTGTATACACTAACCGCTTAGTCAGCGGATGACTGTACCAGTTTGCTGTGCAAGTAAATCCTCTCAATGCGTATCGTAACTGCCCTCCTGTTATTTTCTCGGGTGGCAACATTGTATCTTTCATTATTACGTCCTCACGATTATTGCTGAGGACATAATTCCCCTGCTGGGAAACATGTCCCAGCAGGGTTTAAAAATTGTTTAAATGTGCCTACACATAGTAAATACTATAAGTAGGCTCGCATCTAATGCTTAAAAGAAAAAACTTTTTCGTTTTCATCCTCGTCTTGTTCATGCTGCTGTATCCATTGACTAGCAATAGTTTCAGCAGCAAACCAAACAAGATGATTCGCAAAAGTAGCCGGAGTACTTAAATCTGCTTTTGAGTGACTTGCAAGTAACTCAATCACATTGTCATATCCAAACTCTTCTGCACTTTCTTGTAAAATCTCCCAAATTTCTTCTTGATAAGCAGCATACAACGCAGTTGTTTCTGAATAATAAATTAATCCTGAAACACCACCGCCACACCCATGATGATAAATATCATTCATCGTCTCGGGTGAGTATTGCGTTTCCATCCATGATCTAAAAGTTCCGTTGCTCATAATTATATCCTCACATTATTAGCTGAGAATATAATTGCTCCGCAAGGAGATTATCTCTCCCAGCGGGGGGTTTTATACACAATATTATATCGACAATAAATGACGACTATTATCAATGGCATTGACGATAGACATCATTCTGTTTCTGAAATTATTAATGAAACCACCTTCAACAGCACCGAAATGCGCAAGATGATAATCAATAATTTCTGCATTTGACTGCATTTCAAACGATACGCTCTCAAATAATTCACGATATGTTTCTGTTATAGAACTCGGCTCTTTTTCGACAGAACCAATTAAAAACATATCGTCTCTAGCGCAATTAGACATAATTGTCTCCTTCAGTAGTTTGTTTAAGAAAAGCTACTGAAGAAAACACTTCCGCGACTGCAGGAAGAGTTATTCTTCCGCAGCAGCGGTAGGTAAAACACTAACATTATGAATAATATCGGTGTTGTCTCGATTAAGAAAAAACATAATATTCAAGGTATATTCTCCTTGTGCATTAAGTTGATTCTTGGCAAGTCATTATGTTCAAAAACGCATTTTCAAAAGTATCATTTTTTTAATACTTCTTATTTAAAAGTCACTTCATTCAAAACAGAAACTTAATTTGTGATATCACATTGTTAAAGAACGACCATAGCATCTACGAAATTGAATAAATTCAATCAAATAGGTATTCTATGGGTGTTCAGATCGACGATCTGTCAGGACGATTGGCAAATAAGCTTTGCATTTATATCCTGATGTCCCTAGCTAAACGCTCCGCTGACGATTAAAGGGATGAGTTATCAGCAGTAGGTAAATTAATTCAGCACAACACAGTGCTTTATTATTAATAATTCTATCCATTTTTTTCTAAATAGCAAGCCATTGCTTTCTCGGAATGCAAATTAAATGGGTTTTCTTGCATTTCTGAACAAATAAATAGACCATAAAGATTGCTAATATCTTCGTCTTTTTTCATTCCAAAACTTACTCGCTCACTCGCGTAAAGAAGCGGTAATTTTTTCAACTTAAACTTCAAAGACGATAGAGAGATAAAACTTTGTGGCCAAATAAAGGCATCACGATAGAACAGCTGATTCGTAACTGCATCACGATAGGATATTTTTCCATTGCAGTTCAAATCAGCATGAAGCTCAATGATATAATTATCGCTCGGATAACAGCGCATTAAATAAGAAAGATCTCGATTAGCAAGTTGCTCGATAAATTCCTCCATGGCATAGGTCCTCATAAAATAGCAAATCCCCTCAGAGACGATACAATTTTCACTTAGACGCTTCTGTAATCGCTTAGAGGTGTAAGCGTAAAGATCTATAATCATTTTAGTTGTGACCATTTCTCGACCTATTCTATCTTTTTCTTCACGCTCTTTTTCTGTCCATTTAGCTTTAAATTTTAAGAGTAGTGATTTAAGCATCTTTTTTTCTCCACGCTTCTGGTTTTCCGCGTTTATCATTCACGATTGTTTGACAGGCTGGATACGTTGAGCATCCCCAAAATTTTCCTTTCTTACTTGAACGTAATTGCAAAAACCCTTCTTTGCAATTATGGCAGGCATACTGTTCGTTGTTAAGTATTGGTTTACCCTTATTGTCTTTGTACACTTCTTTACACTCAGGATAGCCACTGCATCCCCAAAAGTACCCAAACTTTCCATTTCTACGAAATAAAGCACTCTTACACTTTGTGCAATGATATTCAGATGTTTTAGATGCAGTCACTGAAGATGATTGCGCTGTAATTTCATGCAACATTTCTCTCAGCAAATCCACTTGCGCAGTCATAAAATCTTCCAATGCATATTTGCCTTGTGCTATTTCATCAAGTTTGCTTTCCCAATTAGCCGTTAATGCGGGATTCGTCACGTGACTCGGCAAAAGTCGAATCAACTCACGCCCTTTTGTCGTTGAAATAAGCTGTTTACCCTTTCGCTCTATATATTCTCTATGAATGAGCGTTTCGATAATATTGGCGCGCGTGGCTTCTGTACCAATGCCCGCTGACTCACGTAAGATTTTCTTTAAAGCGACATCGTCTATGACGCTTGCAATATTTTTCATTGCGGTGATCAGTGTACCTTCTGTAAAGCGTGATAGTGGTTTTGTTTGTTTTCCCTGAATTATTGCATCCTGACAAAGCAAGCTCTCATCTATTGCTAATGTCGGAATAGTGATATCGCCAAGTGATTCCAGCTGCTCATCATCGTCTGCATTCGTGAGCGCCAATTTCCAGCCAACAGATTTTGAAGTATGTGAACCTGCCTTGAAATGCTCGCTTTCTACCGAAAGTTCAACTTCTTTTTGTAGATAATAGTAATCGCCTAAAAACTGTGCGATGTAGGTGCGGCATACGAGGTCATATAATTTCTTTTCATCATCACTTAACTTGCTGATAACAACACTATCATTTAACGTCGGAATAATAGCGTGGTGGGCAGTAATTTTTTTATCATTCCAAATGGGGCTCGTGAACGACACATTGCATTTCGCAATTAAATCCACATACTCTTTATTTTTATTTGATAAGTGCTTGAAAATTGTGCTTACGTCAGAAAACTGACTTGACGGTAAATACTGACAATCTGTTCTTGGATACGTCGTTGCTTTATGTGTTTCATAGAGCGACTGTGCGATCTCTAATGTTTTTTTCGCTGTAAATCCAAACTTGCTTGAACATAGCTTTTGTAAAACAGATAAAGAGAGTCCTAACGGTGGTTTTTGAGTTTTTTCTTGTTCAGAATAGTTTATCACTTGAACCGGTTTATCTTTTACCGTAAGTAACACCGCTTCAACATGGTTTCGATGGCGACAATGACCTTCTTCATCCGCCAAAGTTTCTGGCACTTGCCATTTCGCTTGGAAGTTTCCCATTGGGTGCGTCACCGTAATCAACAAATCATAGTAATCTTGTGATTTAAAATTCTCGATAACAAAATCACGATCCACAATAAGTTTTAGCGTTGGACTTTGTACACGGCCTACGGAGAGCACACCATTTCCTTTTGAAAACTGAACGGTTGCTGCCATAGTACATGTCATTCCGACCAGCCAATCGGCTCTCTGTCTGCCAAGCCCGGCTTGATATAAGTTAATACTAAAACTGTTCGGCTTAATATCCTTAAGCGCTTGCTTAATGGACTGATCATCTAACGCCGATAACCATAAGCGTTCAATCTTTCCTTGATAATGACAAAAATCTAATACTTCTCGCCCTATCACATCCCCCTCTCTATCCGCATCCGTTGCTATAATGACATGATTGACTTGCTTCAATAATTTTTTAATGACTGTTAATTGTTGACTCGTTTTTTTATTCGGAAGCACGGCCCACGCTTGAGGAATTACAGGTAACACTTCTAATCGCCAAGGTTGTAAGTTGGGTTGATAATGCTCGGGCGGTGCGAGTTCTAAAAGATGCCCCAAACACCACGTGACCAGATAACCATTACCTTCAATAAAACCTTCTTGACGTTGTCTTGCTCCCAACACATTCGCAATATCTCTTGCTTGACTGGGTTTTTCACACAATACACATATACTCATTTTTCACCTTTTTATTTTTTATATAATTAAGCTGCTTGTCGATGATGTCGATACGCGGGAATAAACCCGATAGCAAGAATATTGAGAATCTTATTTCTCTCTATTTCAGGATACAGATGCCGCGTATTAAAAAACTCGACAACTGTTTTTTCATCAAAATTCTTTATCGATAAACGTTGAATTTGTCCAATGATCACAAAAAACTTATTTCTGAGTTTAGCGCTCAATGAATACATTGTATTAGACACCTCAAAGTTCTGATTTTCATGAGCAGCGCTCAATAGCACCATAAGACGATCTGTCTCAATAAGTGCGCGATTTAAAATTTTCATTAACGGATTAAGTTCGCTGAATGCGTGTTTTTCAGCTTTCATCTTTTGTCTCACATTATCAATGACTGTTTTATCTTTTATGATGGATTGATATTTTTTTATTTCAGATTCAATATCCTGCGTATAGCGAATAATATTTCGATAAAACAAGTTGCTGTGAATAATTGCTGATAAATTATCTTGTCGAGTCTTATGCGAAAGCTTTCTGAGCTTACGTTCTATATGCCGATAAAGACTATGGCCATGATGTTGTGATTTTTTGAAAAATTCCTGGCACAGTGGGGTAGAAAGATAAACATTCATTGTCTCTCTCATAATTTCACCTCTTCATACTGATTTAAGCCTGACTTCGTATTAATTTTTTTTAGAATTTCTTCAAAGTTATTCGGCAGCCCTTTTTGAGCTTCAGGAAGCGGAATTCGAATCTTGTAAAGTTTCCCGCCGTCAGTCAGCACAAACGCTTGTCCCTTAGGCAATGAAAATAAATGATTGACCTCAATGATCGATTGATATTCTTCACTCACTGAATCGGTATTTTGCGTCGTGAAAAAATCGCCATCCTGTGCGTCTGGTTTATCGGATGTCGTGGTGTAAGGTACGGCACTACGTGTTTGAGTTCGCTCTAAGCAATTCACAAAAACTTCTGCAGTGTCGTCATTAGCAACACGCAGCATAATCATCGTACCAAAGTTACCCAGAAGCATTTTAGGCTTATCTTTATTGGTTCCAAAAACCGCACCCAAATCATTGACGGTTTGTGTATAAGCCGCAACTTTAATCCCTGCACCACCGGCTTTATTTAAAAGATTAATAAACTCATCTCTGACCATGTTACTAAATTCGTCAACGTGTAAGCATAATGGAAATTTTTTATCAGGTGCAGTTTTATAGAGCTTACCGATAAGTGTTACTAAATCGGCAATTAAGGCTTGACTAATAGCTTTGGCCATCGCTTCGTTAGAAAGTGCATCGAGCCCCATGTATACGACTTTTTTATCGCGAATGACTTCTTCAAGTCGAATAACAGGAAGTGTGCTTTCACCTTCCCAAGAAAATACATCGCGCGCAGATGTCTTATTAATTTTATCAAAAACAGGACCTAAGCTTGCGGTAATTTTAGAATAGTATTCTTCGCCTAGATTCGCGGCATAATGCAGATCGACAATGATAGCGTCATAAATACTACGGTCTCCTCTTTCGAGCGTTTCTTGAATATAATTTTCGACATACACTTGTACCGCTTCTTGTTGCGTCATATCACCTTTTTTATTACCTTTCTTATCAATCTTATTACTATTTTCTGCCAGTATTTGTTCAATTTTTTCTTGATAGCGAGGGTCTTTCATCGGAAACATTTTTTCGCCGTACTGATAAAGAAGCTGTTTTGGGCGTGTCACATAAAAGGCAAGCGTGGCGTAGCTAATTGGCTCACCCATCTCCATTAAACAGGTAGATACGATATTTAAAAACTTCCACGCAAAATCTTTAAACTGTTGGCCTTCTCCTTCGGCCGAAATAGCGCCTGTCACACGGGTCGCAATTTCACTGATGTTCACAAAATTATTCAATGGATTATATTTGGCAGAAAACTCTGGCATCCCAGCGTGTAAAATCATTAAATCTTTATCACGTCCAGCCACCTTACAAGCAGCCACAATATCCTGCAGCAACTCAAGATCGCTTTTAGGATCAATGATTAAAACAGCCTCACCGTTACGGATATCTTGCGCAACGATATTGCACATCAATCGTGTTTTGCCGACACGCGTCATCCCAAACACAACCATGTGACTATTGCGATTATGCTGATGTAGATACACAGGTTGTTCAGTATCACTTCCAACACCGTGCAACGACGGTTTTCCTCCAATATCAGGCATAGGTTTAAACGGTGAAAGCGGTAATGTACGCCACTGATTTAATCGACCTTCAGGATGACGACGTGCTGCTGTATCGATCCACTGATAAAGCTTTGAAGGTTGCAAATACCCTTGGTTATCCAGTTGATTTAATAGGTGTAATCGCTGACGGTGTATGGGCTGCCACTGGAACCCTTCTCCTAAATAAAGTTGATGGCGATTAGCAGGTAGCGCTTGTGTGCTCATTGAAAAAGCATTCATTTGTAAAAGCCTGCGTTTGAAGCGAAAAACACGCAGGCCGCTAGTAATATGTTTCAATGCTAATCCCAATACCAGCGCCAAAGCCACCCACTTTGTAACGCCTAATAATAGGAACAGATATGGGAACAAATATAGGAACAATCCGATGATCAATAACAGCACACCGCCATAAAGTTCTATCGGTTCTCGGAATAAATTTTCAAACGCATAACGTGACATTTTTTATCATCCTACTTTAAAACCCATGGCTTAATTGCCCCATCGCTTCCAAAAACAAGAAAAACAGAAAAATGGGGTAGCGCAATCGCACTGCTTTAGGCACATTTTCAGAAGGCCAGCCGGCTCTCTTTGCGCGATAAGCAACAATTTTTGGCCAAGCTAAGAAAAAACTGAGAAAAAAACAAATTCGTAACAAGGTAAGTATTACTCTGTGATCATTAATACTACTTGCGATACTATTAAGCTGGGCAGATTCATGAAGTAAATACGCACATGAAAAAATGGCTAGAGCCACTAACAAAATAACAATAAAAAATGCTATACTGAAGCGAGCAAGAATGTGTTTACGCATAGGAATAAAGCCTCACATGAACTGGAAAAAATTTGCTAAAAAAAGTCTCGAATTGATTGAGCTTATTGCGCAATTGGAACCTTCTGTTGAAGAAAAGAAACAGCGAGCGATACAAGATATTGAGGCCACATATAATTCTGCGTTTCTCTCTGGAAATATGACCTACGGAGAAAGCCAAGACTGGAAAAGCTATTGGACAAACACAATAAACTCGAAAAGTTAATATTATTTTCATAATAAAAACTTCCCTAGTTTCTTTGCTCCAGAGATCACGCTAGATGCAGAAACTGCTTGCGATGCAACGTTAGCAGATGTACCTGTGCCGCTAGAAAATGATCGTTCCATAACGCTGCCAACTTGATACCCAGCGATACTCATCAAACTTAAAAAGAACATAGGTGCAATGACGTATAAAACCGTAAAGAATGTAGAAAGCGCTGAGTTTTGTAAAAAGCGTGCTCCAGGTATAGCAGGATTCGATAAACTTTCTAATAATGCACTTTCAAACCATTGCAACATTTCCCAGATGAAGTTACAGAAAATCACTGAAAACAAAAGAATCGCAAGTGTAAAAAACACACGAAATCGATATCGACCTAGCACTAAAACAAGCGGCATGAACATCACAATAAACATATATAAAAAGGCTTGCATCATAGGATATATTTCAGAAATTGCAGCGCGTTGTCCTGGCATCGTGGTATAACGATTTTTTAATTGTCCAAGATCAACGAGCATTCCTGAAAGAGAACCGATAAAACCTTGATTCGCATCCAGACTAGAATTTTTTACGCTGCGCGCTCCATCGGAATTCACGGATGCATATAAAGTTTGACGTGCGATGAAATCATCTTTGCTTAAATTATTTCCCCACGTGTGATTGGAGCGAGAGATATAATTCCCAACATCCTCTGAAAAAGAAGGCGCTCCTAGAAAACTACTACTGGGCGTTTGTGCATCTGTTTCATCCACAATACGATGTTGAATACCATAGGTACTATCACTCCACCATTGCTGACATGTTGGATAACCATCGGTTGGCGTATTCATTTCTCCTTTTTCAACGGCATCATCAACATATTGCGAAGGAAATTGACTGTACGGAAAACCTGCCACGGGTTTATTCGAGGTTAACTTAGAATAGTAAAGTGATTGATAAACATGTGATCCAATCCATTGCAAGTCGGATTCACCGCCATTAGCCTCCATGGTTGATTGATAACTCGAACTACTCGGTTGTTGCGTTTGAAATTGATTATTCGCTCGTTGGTAACATTCACTATTAAACCGTTTAATTTGTTCCGATAAATCATTGGAAAAATGCGACAGGCTCATTTGATTCATCATCGTGACCATATTGGTTTCACAGGGAATGCTCCACTCGATCAACCCATTCGTAAGTCCAGAGGAAACGCTGAGCACCAGGGCGAATGCCGGTGGCATATAAACGGCTTCTCCACTCGATGTCGCATTATCAAAAACAGAATCGTAAGTAGTACCTGAGTTTCCTGGCGTTGAAACAGACCCAGTCGTTGAACAATGTGGCTTATATTGAATATCACTTATTTGCAGTGGCCAATTTGGATAAACACACACCATGAATATAATTGCCATAAAGAAAAGTTCAATGCTGACACGTCGTAATGACGTATCAGCAGCATCACCAAATGGCTGCTCAAAGGGTTGCGTAATGTTTTCAAAAATCAGCATTAAAAACGGCAATAACGTTAAACCAATTTGATAGAGTGCCGAGAAAATATAATCATATTCTCGCCAACCGATATAAACGCTATACAGTTCTAATGGATTATTTACTAACATTTTTCTTTACCACTTTTTTCTAATTTCAATTATTAGTGTAAACCGCCCCATTGCTCATCGTCGTCGCAGGCACTTCTTCACGTTGATTCTGACTATCGATGGCTTTCAAGCTTTCATGATCAAGAATTTTCACAAGAGAAGTAGACATCATTTCTTTACGTTTATTGACATCGTAAGAAAGCTCATCAATATCTTGTTCCAATGTTTTAATAGAGGTCGCCACTTGTTTTTTAGCGGGATCTAAGTTTTGCACTTGCGTAGTTCCCATTCCTGCAATCAGAATTCTTCTAAAATCAAGCGCTTCATCCGTTAAATTTTGCAATGCTACCTCTTGTGAAATTTCATTCACAGAAATGGTTTGCTCTTCCGACGTTTGATTTTGTAACGCTTGAATCACTTGCGGTGAAATCATTAATTGATCAGCGCTCACTTCACGCAAATTATCCGGTGTTTGTGAGCTCGTTCCTTTAATCAAATCCCATAAATTTTCTGAAATAATCGCAGGGCATGTTTTCTCAAAGTTTGCTACATGCGGACAAGAGCTCATAATGGGCATTAAACCGACACCAGCGTGTGTTTGTGTTGCAGCGTCCGTTTTTTCTGAAGAAATATTGATATCCCCTAGAACCAATTGACCCCATTCACCCGCATCTTTTGGAGTGGTCCAATACGTCGTTAAGAAATTACTGGAAGGAGGTGCGCTCACATCATCTAACGTACGCGTTTGGCGCAATGGATCGACTAAAATATTATATCCGGCGACAGTTACATCATAGAGCGCTTGAATAGGCACTTGATCTCCCACACTTCCGCCTGAATTAGCACCGTCATGAAACCAAGGCACACCGTATTTTCCTTGATTTTGCGTCAACGTTTTTTGTGCAGTATTAATATCAACTTCTTGGCCGTCGGCGGCTGAATCTGCATAATTCATCCAACCTTGTGAATCGGAAACTGAAAACCAATCTTCATAAGGAGATTTTCCATCACGAATATCACCCAGGCTGTCTTGGCATGATTTTGTCGATAAATTAAAAGTATCAGAAGCACTCGTCATTGAGTTTTGAATCAGGTTATACAATTCAGGAGACGCTTTTTCCAAAACATACATAGGAAAAGAACCAACTGCTGTGGTTGCGGAACTCAGCACCGTCTCACTCATGGCCTCGACTGAATCTCCAATATTATTCATCGAATTGGCCATCGACACAGAGGGATTAAATGCGTTACAGCTATAGCCCAGATGATTATTAGAGCCGCCGCCTACGGTAATACTTTGGTCGGGACTTGCAGGTGGCGTACTCCAAAGTGAACCGCCGCCCATATCATAATAATAATGTGATTGAGCTGGAATCATATCTAAAGCAAAAGCAGCTGACGATAAACCACTTAAACAACTTACTCGCATCAATAATAAAATCAGTTCTCTTTTTTTCATGGTTTATTTTACCTTCTCTTTAAAGTTAACGTTTTTCTGTATCAGGAACAGAAACAGTTTTAAGCACAATATGACCGGGCGCTTGCTGACAACCCTTATAATGTCTCCAAATCACAAACACATAATTTCCATTACCTGCGTCTTCATCGTCTGCGCCTAATGATTCAAGCTCTGTCGAATCATCTTCGCCGAGCTTAATGTGTCGATCATTTGGATAGACTTCTTGCCAGACCGCATGCTCTTCATTCATTTCTTCAATAACATTCGCAACCGCACAATTATCTCCACACGAATCTTCTGTCGATTGAACCGTGTGCAACGCATTTCTATTCGTCACGATATCTGCCGCATGGAGTGCGAGCACAACAGATGCTTTATAATCGTTATCGATATTAACTGTCATGGATCGTGGGAATTCATATCCCCAATGATTATAAAAATCAGGGCCCACATAATAATCAAAAGGATCCACAGCTTCTGGGCGCAATAATTCAGCCGTGCCACTACGATCTCCCATATCCAAGCTTGATTGGTAATACGGCATAAAGGGCTCAGTATCGACATCCAACTTTGCAAACGGAAATTGATAAAATGTTTGAGGGTTACCAATCACATCGACTTCTTTCATGACAATATGATCGGCGTGTTGATTACCACTTTGCGATCCGTTATGTCCTGTTCCCATCGGGAATCCGGTCATCGCATAAACAAGTGATGAACCTAAAGCATCCGATTCAATATCTAACATCGTGGCAGCTTCCCACCAAGGATTATCTCCCGCTGCATTAAACACACTGACAATTAAATCGGGTAAATATTCATCAAGCTCTAACGTCGTATGAGTTACGGGTACACCTGAAGAGGTATCCAGCCACTGGCATTCTCCAATAATTTTAAAATGTGTATACTCAAGATAATGCGGATAAATTTTTGCTAAAATTTCTGGTGTAGTGATTGTTGAGGGTGGCGCTGTGTCCGCACTACTCGCTACCGGAAAACTGGCGATTAAAATAAAGCTGATAAGAAACGTTAAAACATTAATCATCAAAACCCTCATCTTCTCGCGTTTTTTGAGTAATATTTTTTAACCGTTCACCGACCACTTTGGCTGCTTCCAATTCAGACACATTATTTTCTTGCATAATATGCTGACGCTCTGCTTTTTCACTTTGTTCGGTCATCGCCATCGCAAGCGCAAAACGGGGTGGAATGTTTCTAAACAGACCCTGATAACGAGAACTGAGAAGCACCCCTTCTGAATAAAGTCCTGCATGTTTTTGAACATTTAAAATCAGCGAGCGTTGCTCAGCGGTGAGTTGTCGCAATTGCTCAACGTTATCGACTTCATCGGGCGACAATGCTAAACACAACCACGTCTCCATCATCGCGAGTACTTTTTTAGCTTCGTTATCACTAAAATCTTTAACGTTTTGTGTGACAGGAATTAACCAGAGCCCCAATTTTCTCGCAACTTTCGCCATCAAGACTAGAAAAGCACAGACCAAAGGATTTTTCATGGGAATATGCGCTTCATCGATAATTAATATCGTAGGCCGTGTACTGCGCTGATTCGCTTCAGCAATGGATAATATTTTTGATAACAAGGAAATCATCAAGAGTGACATCATCACCATGTTATTCGCATCACTTGTATCTTGAAGAAATCCAAGATTGATGTGCATATAATCAGAATCCATAAGGGCTTCCGATGGCCGATTGAAAAATCGAGATTTTGTCGGCATCGTTGTAAAGCTTTTCATGGTACGTGCCATTTCATCTAAACGACGCGCAAGATATTCCGCTTTAATGGTTTTTGATTTTTTCTCAAAATACTCCACAATATGCTGAATGAGTACTTGCGGCACATGATTTTCTTTACACTCTTTGATTGCTTCAACGAGCGTCTCACTAATTAAATTCAAATCCGCTAACGTAAACCGTGCTTCTTCTTGTGGCATACCTCCTGTAATCATATTACGCAGCGCCATCACCATTTCAGATAAAATATCGCGATTTTCCTCTGCGCTTTTTTGAGCACTCTTATTTCGCACATTCTCAACGGGTGAATCTAAAACTTCTTGAATTTTTTCAGTATGTCGATGAATCACTTTTATTAAAGCATCCTCTTCACTTGCCTCGCGTTGTTGTAATAAAAATGTCTCTTCTTCTAAGATTTTTTCAAGAGCTTCGTAACTTTCTGAAAAAGGGTTGATAGCAATGGGATTTTTTCGATCAAACGTCATTTGCGTTATTTTTTTACCATGACTACGAATGTATTGCGTTAACAGATCAAAAGAGCCCCCTGCTTCAATAATAAAGACACGCGCATTCTTAATCGCAAGTAAAGGTAATACGACGGTATTAATAAATACCGATTTACCGGCACCCGTACCACCCACGACAAACATATGCGAATTCGCCATTTTAAAATCTTTGTGATACGGGTCAAAAATAAACGCTTCGCCGCCTCGATTAAAAAGTGTAAATAAGGGATGTAACCCATCGCCCCGAGAACGTCCATAAAACGGCAAAAGTGCCGCGACTTCCGTTGCAAATTGATAGGTCGATCGAAATACGCGTTGCTTTTCAAACTGATAATCAAAATTCATCGGCAAGAAGCGTAAATACATATCAAGTGGATTTTTTTCATACTCGGGTAATATTGCATTCAAATTCACAAGATTAAGTTCATTCATAATTTGATTTTCAATCGACGATAATCCCTCTAACGTTGGACTCGCGTAATAAATCGCGTGAACCACACGAAAGAGACGATTCCCATTTTTCATTTCATAACGTGCCGTTTCAATATCGGCTTTGATAAGTTGAGGTTCACGGTCAAACCCCATTGCGCTTTTTTCAATAATGCTTAAATGTTTTTCAATGGTATCGCTGTCTTCAAAGACAATATGGGTTGAGAAAATACTTCCCTCAGGCAACTTATCTAATAGCGCATAACAAAGCGTAGACGATTGCTTACGTTCTTTCGTGATCGCGCCGATTTCTGGCAATCGTTCTAATCGATGTAGACACATCACTTTGTGATGTATGTCATCAAACTGCCAAGTGGTAGAAGTACTTTTGGGTTCATTAAAAAATATATTTTCTGCTATATTCCAGCCAAATGGTCTTTCTGATTCTTTTGGATAGGGTCTCTTTTTTAATAATTCATTGATCTCATGATTGAAACGTTGTGGTGCTGGGTTAAACCAGCGTACAAGCCATTCATAGCACTGCTTCCCTTTCAAAGTTCTGACGAGTAATCCTAGTGTTTGTAAACGTGATATCAGTTGTTCACTGACACGATTCAATGCCAGCAAGTTTTCTGCTGGTTTAGTCACGCCTTTTTTAATCAGTGAAAATCGGCGATAAAGCACTAAACGAATACGTTTGGTTTTACCTCTAAACGCAACGCCCGACAAAGGATCTTTGAAAATACCTTCCTTTTGTGCCAAATAACTTAAATGATCTTGCATCATCGCAAGATAGTCTTGAGTTAAAGAATCATCTTTTTGTGACTCGGGTACATAGTTTTTTAAACGTTGCATCAAAGGATCCAGCGTTGCTTCTTCTTGCACAAAAATTTGTAGTACCCAAGGATTCTCTTTTTCAAGTGGAATAATTTGAGAAAGTGCCTGTGTAATTTTTTCATGAAATTCGTTAATCATTTCTTGAGGGCGAGAATCGGTCGCCACATCACGTACTTCAAACACACGCGCGACTGACCTGCCATCTTGTAATAAAAAGCATTTTTCACTTTCTGACCATTCTTCAAAGCCTAAGCGCTCTGAAAAAGAAGGAAAGATGTCTTGTTGGCGTTCAATGTCTTTCTTTTCAATAAAGGGGCGAAAGTATTTCTTTAACGCTTGTTGCACATTCAACATTAATAATGCTCCCAAGGTAGTGCATAGTGATTCTGTGAATAAAGAAAGAATGTCGTTGCATAGCCATCAACCGGCACTTCATCATTGCCCATCTTGACTAAATGCGGATAAACATAAATCGGCACAGAGGGATTATCCATCAATGCAAACTGTGTTTTAGGTGTTTGAAAAGGCGATGCTTGTACCGTTGCTGGATATACCGCAGGAATTTGTGCGCGTGCCGCTTCAACCGATTGATCATCGTTGCTACTTCCAAATTCACCTTCATACAGGCCATTATTTTCACCCGAACTTGATTGGCGATATATTTGTTGTACGGTTAAACCTTCTTGCGGAATCAGATGATCTTGTTTTGACCCTGATTTCGAGCTGCTTGCACAGCTTGTTAAGCTGGCAATCAGTACTGACGCAACAATAAAATTAATCCAACGTTGTGGCTTGTACTTGATATTCTGACGTATGTTCATAACGTAATTTCCTACTCTTTTCATCTAAATCAATCGGAATCATTTGTGTGAAGTTTGCAACCACTTGTGTCGGATGGTTATCTTGCGATGCAGGGACGTACACCAAATCAAACGAACCTTTTAAGCGGTCGAGCATCCAATCGGTAGCTTGATTCATACCATACGAAAGTCCCGTACCAAGTCCATACTTAACAGTGCTTCCGTTCATAACAGTATTCGCATCTTGGCTGCCGGTGTACGTCGTGGTTTGTGCTTGTGAAATCGCGCTGCCAAAACCCGAAACCACACCTGTTGCAGTGAGAGCGGCTAATACACGCGGTGCATTGGTAATATATTCTCCCGGAATACAAGTGTTACCCCATGGATCACTTAAGTAGCCTAAAGTTTCTGAAGGATTGACCACATCTTTCGTGTCTTGGTTCTTTCCAATCACGCTAATATGCCCATCATTAAAAATATAAACGGCTTGCGTGATATAGACGCGCGTACAAGAAAGGTTATCAAGAAAACTTCCGACCCCAATGGCATAACCGGATATTTTCATGCCGCCCACTTCTGGCGGTAATTCTTTTCCATTCGCCGCCAATAAATCCTTGCGACCAATCATTCCTTGAAATGGAAACGGCGGTTGCTGAAACGTGCCATTATTCGGTACTTCACCGAGCAACGCAGTTAATAACGTGGTATGAATTGCATTGGTGCCAGGTGGAATAGAATAATAAGGCTCAACCGTGTTAACCGCTTCGTCATTGGTTGTCGGTTTTGAAGCTGATTTCTTAGCCGCTCTCGATAATGCAAGCACTTCTTCAGGTGATAACGGGGGCGCTTGGCTGATATCATTAATTTCGTGTATAACATGTGGTGAATCATCTAAACTATCTGTTTGAACTGCATAATTATTTTTATCACTTGAAGATGCATCGCGCATTTGCACGGCCAATTGCTTCATTTGCGTTTCATTTTTAATGACCTGCGCCCTTAAAGTATCAATCACTTTCAACGATGCTTCATCGGCATGCGTTGATAAAGAAGTAATTTGCTTTTGAAGTGTAGTATTTTCACCTTTTACATCCGCGAGTTCTTTTGCAAAGGTTTTAATCACTTCTTCATTGGTATCGCCAGAGGCTTTATCATGCGGCATCGCTTGTGTTGTAAGTGAAGGCGCGCTGTCTGATTTTTTATGCATGACTGAATAAAAAATAATAAATACTAATACAACAGCTGCAACAATAAAGAGTTTTCCCGTAGTCCACTTCATAATGAACCTCCACGTGACACCTGACAATTTTGTTTAAGCGCATCACCAAAGGGTGCGCTTGAAACAAGAAATACGGTAGAACGATCTCCTTGCGACCCCATTGCACTTAAAGTCGTGAGTGGATAAACACTGATGGATTGCCAACAGCCTAAAAAACTATTTGGATTAATCGAAATTGCTTGATGTAAATTATTACGAAGCAACACTGCCGTGACGTAAAGATCCCCTCCTCGCCAAGAAATGAGTGGAAAGGCAGCAAGACTATCACCGCTCGTTAATACCACAGTTTTTTGCGTATACATGGGTGTGCGGTAAATATTGGAGTTCTCTTCTAATAGCCGTGTCGGCGAATACAATTGCTGTGTTGCAAAGCGTGTTAAAGAAACCACATTCGCAGTTTCATTATTTTTTTTAGTACCTTCAGTTGCACTATTAGATTGAGTTGCATTATTGATATTCACCGACGTATTTGACGCTAACACGACTTCAACGGGCAAATCATCACCGCTTGCAACGCCTGATAAATCTACTAAGATTGTTTCGCCGGTAGAAACGACCACGATGCGCAATCGCACAGGCTCAAACACTTGTTTTGCTTTTATATACAACGTGCCTGAATTATTTAAAATACTCACTTTTTCACTTGTAAGCGCTGGATCATCATTGACGACTTTCACTTTTTCAGGAAAAGATAATAAACGTTCTTTACCCACTACTACTGAAAATTGAATGGGTAATTTATTCCATACGACATGCTCTGCTTGCAATTGTGCTGCATCATTCAGCGTTGACACTGCCTGTGCATTTGCCAATAGTGGTAAGCACAAAAGCATAATCATAAGTACTAATATTTTATTCATTATCAAACCTCTCATCTCACAAAGCGCTAAAGTAACTAAATTAATGTGTTCACTCGTTCAGGTTCGCGCACATAACCATCAATTGCTAATCCGTATGGATTTAATTCAGGTGTCAATGTGCTACGCACGACTTTAATCGGATAACGAATCAACACATCTTTGACAGCGGTATCTCCTACACGTTCTTCTAAACGTAAAGTTAAATCCACTTCCCATGCATTCGGTCCTAGTGGTTTAATATCCATTCCTTGGAAATCTTCTCCGTGATAACCTGATAACACGCGCAATCGTGCGAGTTCACCTAACATCTTCTTTTTAGAAAAGTCCGCAGTCAGTTGTTCGTAATACGCAGGCGTTAAAAAGTAACGATTCGCTTCAATTTGCCGTTTATATTCTTCAACGTCTTCACCACCACGCCAGGTGTTGATTTCAGTAAATGTTTTAAACGCAAATCCAAATAAAAGTTCATCGGATATATGATTCGCTTGCGTAAATCCTCCGGCTGTTTCAAGCGTAGGTGTCACATAAATACGTTGAGACGTTAGTGCGCTATTTAAATGTTCATGTTGTAGGAAAATAAATCCCAGCAAGATCAAAAGAATAATCTGATACAGGCGAATCAATTTTTTATATTCATCGGTTTTACGCCACGTATTTTTAAACAAAGCCAACATTATTTTTCTCTCCGATAAAGACGTCGAACCGTGCGCCAAGGACCTGCGCGTCGAACATAAGGCAGCGTCATCATTCCAAGATCTGCGCATTTAATAAAAACGATTGTCATGAGATAACCGTAGGGTTTATCTTTTTTCCAATCTCCAACGGCCACAATCATTCGTTTGACGACTGTTTTAATAGCAATGCCACCCACAATAATGCCGATCCAAGCAGGTAATCCCAAAAGACAAGGGAGTACAACAAACACTAAACTCACACCGACAAGCCCCACGAGCGAAATCATCATGATTTCTTGTAACGTACAGCCATACCACAAGGGATGTTTGTAGCTGAGGTATTTGCTTGAAGGTAATGACATATCTTTCTACCAATTCGCATTAATACTGAAACCGAGTCCAATGATTGCCACGCCCACAATTGCAGCGATCAGTGAACTAGAGAAATCGGTAATAGCCACTTGGCTGCCCTCTTCGCGCGCCTTTTTTATACCGTGATGAATATGCATCGCACTGGAGGCTAAAATCATCAAACCTACTGCTCCTAAAATGAGTGGCATGTACTGCGTTTGTAGAAGACCTTTAAACCACGTCACAATATCTTGATTACCCAGATCGTCTTGTATACCCATCACATCAAACGGGTTATCCGTCGTCGCAAATGAACTCGCCGGAATCATTGATACAAATCTCAATCTTTTTTTAATTTTTTTCCAACTACTTTTTAAAATAACTAACCACATAATCTCTCTCCACTTATTACCAATAAGAAACAACACAAAACACAAGAACCGTCACAAACACAATCGAAAATTGATGAATCAAATAACTGCCTGAATTATTCACGGTTTCCGCTTTTTGAATAAAACCTTTAACCAAAAATCCCGCCCAGATAATCACCATAAGTCCTAAAAATCCTTGATAAAAATGGTTTAAATTTTCTGGGGAAAAACCAGCGCCTGCAGAAAATGCATCCGTAAACGTACTCATGGTGCACCTCCTATAAAATCATTGCTTAAAGGTGCAACCGTTTCTGGATCAATTGCAGGTTGATTAATTTGCACAATTAAAGCTTCTTTCATCGACATAATATCTTCACGTAATCCGTTATGGGTTTTACCATCGGAACCTTCAAACGAACTAAAATGAAATGTAAAGCGTTCGTTTTGAGGTTGTTCGCGCTCAGCTTCATCCACTAGTGGCAATAAGGCATCCAATTGATTCACAAGACGCACCAACGTTTCGTTCATTTGTGCTTGGTCTGCAAAAATAGGTGAACTAAATCCCAACAATCCAACCGTTACGAGGACACTGAGTTTCATTTTGAATGTCATAGTTTTTTTCATGGGCTTCACCTTAGAGATATTTCTTTAAATGACGACAGGTCATCGAACTCAAACCACAAGTTAATAAAGCCATCGGTAATAAAAATAGTGGCAAGCTAAGAGACAGTGGTAAAATAAAATAGGCCATCATAAGCGTTGCAATGAGACGCGATGAAAGGCGTGAAAATTTATGAAATAAAAATGATGACTCACGGCCCATCTCTTGCGTACGGATTTCACGATGAATTAACCCATCGATACTTCCCACAACACTGCTAACGGCCAATAACGGTATGGCATAGACAAACACAATCGCTTTATAAAGAACAACTTTGCTATTTTCGATAAAAAGCCAAAATAAATTTTTAACAAGCGACCAACTCCCTTGCCACCATGTCGTCACGGCTTGTTTTTTGTCGCCTAATCCCCAGTGATTTTTCTTTTCTGAAAAATCAAGTTTCGATGTTTTATCCAAGAGTGATGCAGTTTCTTGAGACCAAAACGTGCTGACTTTATCAATTAACCAATTTTTAGCATCAAGCATTGTGCCGAGCATGTTAATGGTAATCGTCGGATGATAGCCAAACAGTATGAAAAGCTCTTCTTCGCCTTGATCAACAACCTCTTGATAAGCTGCATCAAATCCGTCTTGTGTGTAGTGATATGTGCTCAACGCAAAATGAATGCATGTGGCTAAAAAAAGTGTAAACACAAATTTTTCTATCCAATGAGTCGATTGTTTATAAGTGGCTTTGATCGGCTTTTTCATTGAGCAACCGCCCCTTTATTGATATAAAAAGGAAGATGCGTCACTTGAAACACATTAGAAGCTCCATCCATAGAAACAGGAATGAGCAGCTTCCAGCCTGTTTCTTCTTGAATGGCATCAACACGTGTTTGAGATTCAACGTTCGTAATCATACCCACTGCATGAATTTCTGTGAGTACATTTTTATGGCTCTTCAGCCAATCAATAGACGTCGAATCATCACCGATCACAAACATGGCCGGAATATTATTAGCATTTTTTTCTGATAAGGTATGCGCTTCAACAACGCCCGGCGTTAACATACTTTTAAATGGAAAAAGTGTTTTCTTAGCATTTTTCTCAATACTTAATAACTCTGCTTTTTCACTCGCTGACATTGCAAGCGGCGCTGCTTCTGATGGAGTGGTAGATGATGCAACGGTTAACATTGGTGACGTCAACGTCTGACCTTCAAGTGCAAAAGCACTGGTTGAAAAACCTGCCAGCACGAGCGCATATTTTATAAAAGCAGCTTCTAAATAAGGTTTCATATTAAAATCTCGACATCTTTATAATGGACGTCTTTCCTTTAGACGAATGCACGATCAAAGGTAATGTTTCACCACTTTGATTAATTTTACTTAAATCAGAAGAGTGCCCTGCATTTAAAATAATACGTTTTTGTTTCACAAGTGAAAGCGGCAATGAATGCGCTTTGGCCCATGAGTTGATACTCGCTTTATCAGCATCATTACCAATAAAATAAATATTCAATTCGGTATTAGGTGTGTTTTCCAATAAACGATAAATCACCGCTAATTGCGCTTTAACAGGATCGGTAATTCTTAAGTAAAAATAAAGTTTATCGCCTGATTTTAAATCAATTGCTTGATAGTGATACGGACTAAAGGGTGAGCTATCGAAAGGTTTAATGACGGGCATGTCTTTAATACGATCTTGATACGCCTTTTGATACGCATTACGCCACGCGAGTAATTCTGCAATTTGCTGTTCATTTTGTTCAGCCGCTAGCGTAGCATAACGCTCTCTTTCCTCTTCAGTTCGAGCGTTGAGCCCCAAAATCTCGGTAGGCGACAGCGTGGTGTCCTTGTAGTAAACGCTACTTCTATTTTGCATCAAAAGTACATAGCGCTTTTCGTCAGATTCGCTTAACGCCCACACTTTCGCTTGATGCAGCTGTTCTTCTGTCAAAGTGAGTTTATCGATATCTTGATCCACGGTAATATCATCTTGAAACTGTTTTTGACTTACGGCATAAACGCCACTGTCTTTGGCTGCAGAGTCTGAAGATTTAGTTTTCATGTCCTGTACATTCCAATCGTTTGCAAACGAAATGGCAGGACAAAGCATTAAAAAAAGCCATGCGTGTTTCATGAGGATTTCTCTGATAAATTTTGAACCAGTACGCCATCAATCGATTGAACCGCGGGCACATTCTTTTTATTATCTTTAAGTTGTTGAATTTCTTGAGCCTGCTCGCTTACTTGCGCAGAAAGATCGGCATTCTTTTCAGTCGTTGATTGGTACTCTCCTATTCCAAACATGACACCAAGCGCAATCACAACACTGATTAAAATAGTCATGTGGAGACTCCTTGCATCGCTAAATTGATAACGATATGCATATCATCTTTATTTTTAAATTCTGCGCGTTGTTGTGTGTAATTGGCTTTAATGAGTTCCCAACTGGCAACAGAATAACCTAGATCTAAGGGTTGTGATTTATTCGCATACGCAATCGTTACCACCGGTTGTTGCTGAATAAGATCAATACTTTGCACTGCAAAAGGTAATTCTTTCGCTGGGAGATATTTAATCGGATGTTGAAGATCCTTTAATTCGGTCACACCTGCCTGCAAATCATCCAGTTTTTTATTAACAACAGCATTCTCATTTTCCATAATTTCTTTCAAAGATGTGGCATTATCTTTTTGCAATGTGTCAATTTGAGAAGAAATTTGTGATAGTCCTAGCTTAAGGCCATCAACATCAACTACAGCTTGTGGTGTATTCAATGCCTTCGTTAAATCATTTATTTGTTGTTGCAAATTTATTAATGATTCAGATGATTTTTTCATTTGGTCAATAATGATCGTATTAAACTTTTCTGTTTGTGATTCGTTTTTCGATTTTTTATGGCATTGTGTTGCAGTGACAGCAAAAACAATAATCACTAATGCTGCACTGCCGAATAGAATTATTTTGCGTGAAACAATTTGACTGTTCTTAATATTCAAGCAAGCAGCTGAAATATAACTAATTTTATCTTTGCATCGATTAATTAACGATTTCTTTTCTTTTTCATTCATCATGAGTGATGGTCCTCTTATTCTTGGTTGCCATAGTGTTTTTTAATATCAGGTAAAACGTCAAACGAAAGCTTTCGATGTAATGGATCTTCGGTTAATCGAAAAACGTGTTTACCTGCTAAAATTTCCAGTGCTTCTTGTAAACTTAAAGGACCAAGCGTTCTATCGACAATCGGTAGTGGTTGATCTAACATTTGTTTCACACTTTCTTCCATTGCATTGCGCTCTATCAACGAGTAGCCGGAATAACGCAATAAATAATTCATTGCATCTCCCACAGTTTGTACCGCTTGAGGAAAACGCGTTTGAATCGTCATTAAAAGTGGATTAATTTGCGCGCGCGTTGCTTGATTCTTTACGGTGGTATAACGCGAAACTTCTGTCAGTTCTTCTGCAGAACATACCGAGGTAAAAGTTAATAACAACAAACACGATAAGCTTACTAATTTCATCATTGCACTGTCTCTTCTAATAAAATACTTAATGCCTTGCTAAAGGCGGAGAGCGCACTCATTACGTGAATAACCCAGCCCCTAAACGACCATGACCGTAAGAAGTGCACTTTTCCATAACACAAATAAATACATTCAATTCAACATTCGCTTAGGTGATTGCGTACTTGTTTGTTGTGCTTTCAACAGCATTTTTTTCAAACAAATACGCTTTCCTATCATATCTGTCACACAGACATGCTCTTTCCACGGCTACTATGCTTTTTTTGACTTACCAGTAATAAAAACTTTTTTAAATCGCTTTTTAGACAGGGCTTTTGGACAAAGCCTTGAATTCCTGCCTTAAGAAAATATGTATCGGTATTAGGCGCAGCTGAGGAAAGCGCATAAATTATTGCTCTATTATTTGGATTTTGTTGATTGATAACTCTTGCGGCTTCACACCCATCTATACCAGGTAAGCTGATATTCATGAGAATGCCGTCAACTTGATTGTTAAACTTTTCCACGGCTTCTTCGCCATTTTTTGTAAACAATACTTTGCAATTCAGCTCTTGCAATAGCAGACGCATATACAATCGAGTGACTAAATCGTCTTCAACCAATAGAATTTGTAAGTTTTTTGATGGATATGACATCACCTTATACCTCTGCTTCTACAGATTCATTTGGTGATATCACAATGAAGTGATAGAATGAGAATGCTTAGATCTCATAGATCATCAATGGTCTGTGTTACTATTCTCTGAGCTAAAGCTACAACTTTGGCTCAGATTTTTTTTAGACATCCCCTCATATTGAACTTCCTTTACAAAGTAAAATTTCATTCAAACAAGAAAAGCCAAAACATGCAATAATAATACATGTTTGTACAATATTCGTCAATGATAAATGTAAATAAATTACTAGTTTTTGCTAAAACATTGATTAATAATGATTTATTGTACATAAAATTTACTTTTATGGGGTTTATTTTCATTTTACCTGTACTTTTTAATATATATGCAATATAATTACAAGTGATGGAACTAAGATTAACTAGGCCAAAATGTCTAAAAAATATCCAGATCTCGCAAAAATTCTTAAAAAACTATTGTTTGATAAAGACATTAAGCCTGTAGATTTAGCAAGAGCAGTTGATTTGCCTGCTCCAACGATTCATAGGTTAGTAACTGGCAAATCCACAAGGCCCTACGCCACCTCTTTACAACCAATCGCTGATTTTTTTTCTATCGATATGGACCAATTAGTAGGTGAAAAGCCTATGCCTATTAATATAGAAGAGTCGGCTTCGGACGATAAAACCGATGATACTCATGAACTAATGTCACACCATATAAAAGCCATTCCCATATTGTCATGGAGTAGCTTTTCTGGAGGTACCTCCGCTCAAACTTTAGAGTTAGGCAAAATTACCGTCGGCAATCATATCAGTGACAATGCTTTTGCATTAATTATGCCTGACACCTCAATGGAACCTATTTTTTCTTATAATTGCATATTAATTTTTGATCCAGATGCAAAATATCAAGATAGAAGCTATATTTTAGTAAACATAGCTTCAAAAGCAGTACTTAGACAATTAATTGACGATGGTGAACATAAATATTTGAAACCATTAAATCCTAACGTAGCTAGTTTTCCAATGAGGTTATTGGATCACGATGATAGGATTTTAGCGACATTAGTTGAATCAAGAAATTGCTTTAAATAGGAAATTGGGGGAAAGCTTAAATGGCTAAGTCTATTGAAAAAATAAAGAACTATATTCATGAATTGAAATCAAGCATGACTCAAGAAGTATATAGGCCACGACTCAGGGTTATTGAAATCAGTAAGACAGAGCTAAATGAATTTATCGCTATAATACAGATAATAAACAAAAATGTTGCTTTTGATGTTTATCCAGAAGAAATATTAGAAGACGATTCATTCGTTGACATGTTCTCGCCAAGAGATGTGCGGACTTTAACTTATTTAGGTTATATGGGAATCAATAGCCCAAAATACACTATTCTTGCCAAACATCTATCTCAAGAAAATAATAAGATAATATTTTCTATCAGAAAAAAAGGTGATAAAAAAATTATTCTAAAGTCTGCGCTCGATTTAATGGATGAAAAGGATATTATACAAAGCATGTGTCCAGTAGATTCTCGTGAAGTCGGATATTTAGCTGCTACAGAAAATTCAGCGGAAGATTTTAAGCAGAAAAAAGAAGTACTGAAAAATCTTGTACAGAATAAAACGTAACAACAGCTAAATTTAAGGGGATTTCTAATGATAGACATTTTTAATGAAAAAACTGATTTAATAGATATAATTAACTGGCTAAATGAAAGACTATATTTTCTCAAGGAAAATGGAGCAACTATTCAAGCTCAACCTCTTGGCATGATGCGTCTTGCCTTGAATGGACAAAAAAATTCTGAGGGTGGATTGTTTTTGCATTTTTGGGCTCCTGATTTACCTAAATCTATGTCTGAACCGCCCCTGCACACACATGTTTTTCATTTAAAAAGTAGAATTATTGCTGGAGCTATACAAGATACCACTTATAAAGCAGTTTTAAATGAAGCAGGTGATTATCAATTGATAGACGCAAAATGCACAGAACAAAATTGCTCTATACTAAACAACTCTAAAATCCAAAGAGTTAATCTTGAAATAGAAACATCATGTAAATTTTCTGCTGGTGAAATTTATGAGGTTCCAAAAGGAACTTTTCATTTAACTTCATTTCCAGAAGAAAATAAATTAGCTATTACCATAATAGAAAAATCGGATGTTGATATTGAAAATCCAGTGCTAGCTGTACCTTTTGCCTCTAAGTTAGACTTAGGGCCATTTTCAAGGGATCAGCTAGACCAAAATTTTTCTTGGAATAGAATACTAAGCTCACTTTCCTTTCTTCAAAAAAAGGCAGCATAATCTATTTAAAATCGAAAAGGGTTAAAATTCGTATTGATGTCGTAAACATCTAATTTTTCTACGCGTTTCAAAATTGATGTGAAAAGCCAAGTTGGCCAAACCAATATCACCGCATATGCAACAAGAAGAGCGTATGTTGTAATTGCAACCTTTATATTAGTAGTTAAATTATTATAGCCTGAAAACCCTAAAAGAATACAAATAAACGTCATAGAGAGTTCACCCAAACAAGTAGAAATAATGCTTCGAGCGGCAAAAAATCTACCTTTTAGAATGACTTTCCATTTACTTAAGCAGTATACATTTAGAAAAATACCGACAATATCGCCAACTATACATGATAAAACAAATTGTAGTAACGGACCGAGTGTGATTAAAAAAGCATTGCCATTATCCACTGTTGAGGTTAATGGTAATCTAATTAGTATCTCGATAAGAATTGCAAACATGAATTCACAAATCAATCCTATCCAAATCACCTTACGTGCGATCGAATACCCATACACTTCAGCTATGCTATCAGTGATAAAAAAAGTAAGGGGGTATATTAAACCAGAGGCTGATATAGCAAATTGTCCAATATTATAGAATCTAAATGCAATGGCATCAGAAGTGAGATTTAATGCCATATATATCATTACTAATGCTATAAGAAACTTACTATTTAACGAGTACTCTCGACGTAAATTCATCACTTAACCCCATTTCTAAATTATTCAATAATTAATTGGTTTTCAATAAAGAAAGTATCTCTTGAACTATCCCACTAGCATAATGGCTAGCCGCTTTTACTGAAAATTCTTGTAAACTTACGTGCGCTGAATCATTAGCTTTATCAGAAATAATTCTGACCAATATATATGGCAGTTGATATTCTGAGCAAACTTGAGCAACAGCGGCACCTTCCATTTCTACAGCTAGCGTTTCAACTTTATTTATATAAAGAGTTTTTTGGTTATCAATATCTTGTATAAATTGATCCCCTGTCGCTATTACTCCAACATATAGTTTTGGTTTATCAACCTCTAGTTTCTGCAAATCAATAGGATTAACGTATTTGTTAAAATTAGCCAAAAAGTTTTCAATTCCTTTCTTGGCTATGTTTAGTTGAGTTTGAGGAGTTTCAAAAAATATTCTGTTCGTCAAAGGTATCTCAAATTGATTCTCACATAAAGGTCGTCCATCAAAATCGTGCTGATATGTTTTATCACATAAAATGATGTCCCCTCTATTCAGATTTTTGGAAACTGCACCTGCCAAACCTGTAAATATGATGAGGTCAACATTAAATTTTTCTATTAATGTAGTTGCAGTCATACTTGCGGCTACCTTACCAACTCTCGAATAAACAAGAACTAGCTCCATTCCTTCATGAGTACCTAAATAATATTGCCGTTCAGCATGAGTAACTACTTTTTCTTTATCAAAACTTATATCGTCATGTATGGTTTTTATTTCATCTTGCACAGCTGCAATAATTCCGATTTTCATATTTATCTCCCAATTTATTAAATCAAATAATCATTTTTTTTAAGTGGCCAAATATTTTCTCTGAAGTACGCACTCATTTTTACACTATGGGGAGTAATATCCCCCTTTTTTGCTTGCTTCGGCACAATATTCTCGATTTCTTCAACAGACAAACTTGCTTTCCAATCTTCTAGAGCAATTTTATAAGCTTCTTCTTCAAGTGCTTTTAGCCTTTCACCTTCTGCCTTTTTAAATTCAAGTAATCGCCGTTGTGCTTTTTCCTGCGGTGATACATAATTTTTTTCAAACCATGCGTCTCCTTTGCGTAAAACCCCCATTAATACGTTCAATGGCTCTGAGTACTTCTGAAACTTAGGATTGTTTTCGATACCAAACGCAAAGTGGTTAATCGATTCTTGAACAACCTCAGGAGTATTGAGTGATTTCAAACACAATTGTCGTAATTGAGTAAGGGAAAATCCAATATCCGTTAACGGTTCAAAATTTATAGCCAACCAATTTTCAGGTAAGTCATCCGTATTCCTAGTAGTAGTATTTATATTATTACTACTATATAGGGAATTATTGTTCCTATATTCGTTCCTATATTCGTTCCTATTTATGTACCCAGTTTCTTCAAAAGAAAGTGGCCCGCAGTCAAACAAATTTAGACACTCTTTTATAATAAAATCAGGAACCAATACATACGTGCTGCCATGCCGCCCTTTCTTACCAGATTCTTTTAATAAAATAGATTTTTGCTGTAATCTTTTTATGGAAGTTCTTGTTATATCTTTATCTGCATTTATTCTTTCTGATAGCGTAGAAATAGGTATATTAATTGTATTTGTTATCTCTTTTAAACTTTTAATATGAGCTGTAATTTGCCCCATAATTTGTTGTTGATGTCCTGTTATTTTTCTCAATACCTTTAGCACATTAGCTTCGATATTTTCATCGTGTAAAGTAGGTAATTTATTGATAGATTTACTAGCGTCTAACTTCTTGTCTTGACTAGTTTCTTGAGATAAATTGTTCCTATTTTCGTACCCATTTTCGTCCCTACTTTGTTCCGATATTTGTACCCTATTGTTCCTATTTGTGTCCTCACTTTGTTCCGATTTCTGTACCCAATTGTCCCCAGATTCGTTCCTATTTTCTTTTTGTACAATTTCTTCACTGATAGCTATTTCTTGAACAGCATAATCCCATGCACGTCTTTTTTGTGGTTGAAATACATGAGGAGTTTTACCTCTAGATTCAGCCTTTTTAAGAAGGTCTGCTGCTGTTGTCATACAAGTCCCCTACCCTACTTCGCTGCTTGGGTTGTTTTTGAGTGAATCTTCATTATTTCAATTATTTCTTTTGCAAGAGCATCAATATCTTCTTTTGCCGTAGATTTCTTAAGAGAATCAAAAATCGTTTTTTCTTTTTGTTTCATATTAGGAAACTCTTGGCTTGTTCTGATGACACTATCAAGCAATCTTGAAGCATATGCCGGATCTTGCATTAGCTGACTTATATAGCCGGTAGAAAGAATAGTTCTGGAATCAAATTTATTAAGTAGAATTTTCCAATTAATGTCTTTACTAAATTGTTCGCGAATATTTTTAATTTCCTTGTCCATGATTTGTATTCCTTCATAAGAATACACGTCTGGATTTAATGGAGAAATTACTACATCGGCACATAACATCGCAGCGCATACAGTAGAACCTAATGTAGGAGGACAATCAAAGATAACTAGGTCGTAGTTTTTAAATACGTCCTCAAAAATTTTATTAAAAATTTTCTCTGGGTTTACTCGATTAATCATCATATAACCATCGAGTGTTACATTATCTAAACGACTAGGAATCAGATCGAGACCTGGCATTACTTGTAATATAGCTTCTTCAGCCTTTGCCTTACCTTCGATAAGATCTATCATCACTGGGCAGTGCTTGGCTTTTTCGTCCATGCCCAAGCCTTTAGTTAGATTTGCTTGCTGATCCACATCGATACAAAGAACACGAAGACCATATAGAGCTACACGAATGGCAAGTGCTTCTGCTAACGTAGTCTTCCCTACCCCACCCTTTACAACCGAAATAGCTATTTTCAATTGGTTAACATTGTGGTTAATGATCACCCTAGCCGTCTCGTGTCCAAAGTAGGCTTTATTTTGAGCTTTTTTTACTTTCAGCCCTTTTGACTTAACTTTATTGTGTATAGCTTGAACAGTCATTTTTAGATATAAAGCGATTTCCGCAGCAGTAATTTTTGGATCGATTTCCATCATTGCCCCATGTTTTTTAAGGAATTGATATTCTGATACCCTTAACTTAAACAAATATGGTGATAATATCAAGATCTTTTTAAGAAAAGATGGTGAAGATGGTCTTTTTAACAATTTCAATGAGTTACGTCGCTTTCTATCCGAATGGCAAAAATTGCAACCATTAATACAGGATGCTAATTATTTGAAAGCTGTAAAAAATCACCATTATATTTTGTTCCTATATTTGTACCCAATTAAGTTCCTATATTTGTTTCTATTTATTAATATAGGTACAAATATAGGAACAGATCTTTGTCAAAATCTCACCAATATTTGTTCCTATATATGTACTCATATATGTTTCTATATTTGATCCTATTTGTGTTCCTATATTGTATTGTACTGTACCTATTTTAACTGTAGTATTTTCTTATTAATTTAAAATTATAAAGCACAAATGTATTTCATAATACATTTAAAAATAAGGAATAAAATATTTTGTTCCTATATTTGTACCTATATTAAATCGACAAATTTAATATTTGATAAATATACATTGTACCTATTTTTGTTCCTATATTATTTTTTTATAGCCTCCAGATCTCTGTTGTTATGTTGTTCCTATATATGTCCCCATATTTGTACTTATTATTTTAAATAGGTACAAATATAGGAACAGAATATTCGCGTATATAATCAAAATATCTTCAGCGTACTAATAATTATTGTACCTATATATGTACTTATATTTGTTCCCATTAATGTTCCTATATAATGATTCGTTTTAAAGCTATATGTTTTAAGAGCGATCATTAACATGGTTGTAATTGGCTTAGAGGCGAGGGGAGGGTATAAAAGTTCTAAAATGGTTTAATTGTCGCAGTTGATGAAAGCTATCAGAGTAGAAGTAACCTCGCTCATTTATTTCATAATCGATCCAACTATTAATTGTTCCTATATACGTACCTATATTGTTCCTATTTATGTACCTATTTATATGGATATATAGTACAAAATTTGAACTATATGAAAATATAATATTCAAAATACAGCCGAGCACCTTTAGAAGAGTATAATTTTGGAGTGTTGCACGTGGAAGTGTGCCGCAGCAAGCTGCACTTAAGATGGTGGTAGGCCCACCAAAGCCGACTTTCAGGAGTAGGCTTTAAACAACCTTATGCTGCTAGGGTAAAGAGCCCTGGTAGTGAGCGATAAGGAAAAGGCTGTTTTAACAGTCATGTGCGAAATAGGAAGATGAACGCAAGTGAACTACCGTTGACACGTCGAAATGGATCGGACGACATCGAAACTAGGGTGAGTTCTATGGCTCTAGGAATAAAGTCTATCGGGGGCCTGATGATTGGATAGGCGGTGTCCGGTGTAGAGGTAGCATGATCCTATTTTAGGCTTAAGTATGGAACTGCGGGAACCTGTCGTTCTGATGATAAGGGAACTTTCGAGGTATAAAAGCCAAGAGAAAATACCAACGCAGAGCACAGGGGCGGATCAACCCGTAGTAGTGTTGAAGTGGCTGTAATGGCTATGGAGCGAAGGGGTTGAGTTACTCCGTTTTAGTTAGAGGTCAACCAATGGTGGGAGGAACTTTTGAGTAAAACAAAACCGTTTGCTATTCCTAAACAGGATGTATGGCAAGCGTATTTGCGTGTAAAGCGTAACCAAGGCGCGGCGGGTGTCGATAACCAGTCGATTGCAGACTTTGAGGTAAAACTCAAAGACAATCTGTATAAACTGTGGAATCGAATGTCCTCAGGCAGTTACTTTCCACCGCCCGTGAAAACGGTAGCGATACCGAAGAAAGACGGCGGACAACGCTATTTGGGAATACCCACGGTCGCCGACCGTATTGCTCAAATGGTGGTCACGATGCACCTTGAGCCTCACTTCGAACCCCGTTTTGATCAAGACTCGTATGGCTATCGACCAAACAAGTCAGCGCTCGATGCGGTGGGACAATGTCGGCAGCGCTGCTGGAAGCGTGACTGGGTGATCGATCTTGATATTAAGGGTTTCTTTGACAATATTGATCATGAATTGCTCATATTGGCGCTAGAAAAGCACAGTATCGATCGATGGATAATGTTGCACGTGAAACATTGGCTACGAGCTCCAGCTCAATTGGCCGATGGATCATTGCAACCCAGAACAACAGGCACGCCTCAAGGCGGGGTTGTAAGTCCATTGTTAGCGAATATTTTTCTGCACTACGTGTTTGATAAATGGATAAGAAAACAACACCCTAACGTTCAGTTTGAGCGTTATGCTGATGATATTATTGTCCATTGCACATCACAAAATGAGGCATTACAGCTCAAAGCAGAAATTGAGGCTCGAATGGCGCAGTGCAAGCTGCAATTGCATCCGCAGAAAACGAAAGTTGTTTACTGTGGCGTAGCTAAAGAAGAAAAAGAAGACATACCCAGAAGCTTTGATTTCTTAGGCTACACCTTCAGAAGAAGATTAGTCATGAGTAAAGAAGGCAAAGGTTTTGTCGGCTTTGTTCCCGCTATAAGCAATGCAGCGAAGACAGCCATTCGCCAAACCATTCGCAGCTGGCGTCTGCATCGAAAGACCTGTATGTCACTCAAGGAACTGGCGAAATTAACCAATCCGCGAGTCAGTGGATGGGTGAATTATTATGGAAGATTTTATCGAAGTGAAGTGACAGAGGCGTTTGTGCAGATAGAGAAACATCTGCAAAGATGGGCGCAACGCAAATATGCAAGCAATACAGGACAGGCAAGCAAAAAGAGAGCTAGACGGTACTTGGGGAGAGTATTCAAACACTATCCTCAACTCTTTGTGCATTGGCGCTATGGACTAGCGTCGCCGGTTGAGTAATGGGAGCCGTATGACGGGAGACTGTCACGTACGGTTCTAAGAGGGGCTAGGGGTGAGATTCCCCTGGTCTACTCACCCATAGCCTTTTATTTACAAACTCCACAAAAAAAGTTATCCCCAGTTTCTGGGGATAAAGATGAGGGGAGGGCACTTTATTGCAGAGCTTCCCTAGGCTTACTGGTCTAGGTAGATTTTTGTGCAATTTATCATCGCAGCAATGTGCTCATGCATTGAGCGTTATATACTTTTAACAATATGCGATCCCAAGCATTAATTATCGCTGTAAATAGGGTTTATTGTCTTTACTGGCCAGTGATAGACATACATAATTCATTCTTAAAATTATCGATGTAATGTGCAGATAAGCGAATTTCAGAACTCAGTTTTAAAATAGTTAATTTACGTTTAACTTGATTTTTTGTGCGTAGGGAAGGGCGGTAGGTAATGCTCTTGATTTACGAAGAAAATGAACAGATAAAATCTGATAGTACTCTGTGTATGCTGTTACAGAATAAGGCAAACAAAATGTTTAGACAAAATTTTAATGCATTATCAGCAATGGGAAATTTTTAATGTTAGACGATATAAAGAAAACCCTATGGGCAACCGCTGACAAACTGCGCGCCAACATGGATGCTGCAGAATACAAACACATTGTGTTGGGTTTAATTTTCTTGAAGTATATTTCTGATACTTTTCAAATGCGTCGTGATGAACTCACTTGCCGTTTTACCAATAAAGAAGATGAATATTATCTGCATGATACAGATGCAGAATCTCTTGCGAAAGAATTAGAGGACCGTGATTATTATAGAGAAGTGAATGCGTTCTGGGTTCCAGAAGCAGCTCGATGGGAAAGTTTACGAGCGCAAGCAAAGCAACCTGATATTGGCAAACTAATTGATAATGCACTGTCGCTGATCGAAACAGATAATCCAAAGCTCAAAGGCATTCTTGATAAGCGTTATGCGCGTGCGCAATTACCGGATGGCAAGTTAGGTGAGTTGGTCGATTTAATTTCTTCTATTGGATTTGGTGCCGCTGGTCAAAATGCAAAAGATTTATTAGGGCAGGTTTACGAATATTTTCTTGGCCAATTTGCTAGCTCTGAAGGCAAGAAGGGCGGACAGTTTTATACACCCGCTAGCATTGTGCGAACACTTGTGGCCGTTCTCGCGCCGCATCATGGAAAAGTGTATGACCCGTGTTGTGGATCAGGTGGTATGTTTGTGCAATCTGAAAAATTTATTGAAGCACACGGTGGAAAATTAGGTGACGTTTCAATTTATGGACAAGAATCTAATCCGACGACATGGCGTTTAGCGGCAATGAACCTTGCGATTCGCGGTATCGATTTCAACCTCGGTAAAGAGCCTGGCGATACTTTCACCAAGAACCAACATCCAGATTTACGTGCAGATTTTATTTTAGCTAATCCACCGTTCAATATTTCTGATTGGTGGCATGGAAGTTTAGACAACGACCCACGCTGGGTCTATGGAACACCACCTCAAGGCAATGCCAACTATGCCTGGCTGCAACACATGTTGTACCATCTCAAACCCAACGGCCGCGCGGGCATTGTTCTCGCCAATGGATCGATGAGCTCTAATCAAAATAGCGAAGGCGATATACGTAAAAAAATGGTAGAAGCCGATGTTGTAGAATGTATGATCGCTTTACCTGGACAACTATTTTTTAATACGCAAATTCCGGCTTGTTTATGGTTTCTCTCAAAAAATAAAACTCTCCGCAAAGGTGAAGTGCTCTTCCTCGATGCACGCAAGCTCGGCACGATGATCAGCCGCTCGCAAATGGAATTCACCGACGCAGATATTCAAAAAATTTCTGATATTGTACAAGCGTGGCGTGGCGATGGTGAAGCAAAAGAAACATATGCTGATATTGCAGGATTTTGTCGAAGCGTATCACTTGCTGAAATTACAGAACATGGTCATGCACTAACCCCAGGCCGCTATGTCGGCACGGAAGCTGTTGAAGATAATGTAGAAGCTTTTGTAGATAAAATGCAAAAACTTACTGCAAAGCTTGGAGATCAAATGACGAAAGGTGCTGACTTGGATGATTTCATTCGTAAAAATTTAGCGAAACTTGGGTTTGAGGTGTAAATGATGAGAGCTTACAAAGATAATTTCTCAATTGAGGCACAAGCTATAGCACAATTAATAAAGGAAGATGAATGTAATTGTGAGCTTAATGAAGTAGTTCAGAGCGTCACAAAATCATTACTGGAGAAATTTAATTCAAAAAAGTCAAAAGGACCTAGCTATGAATTTTAAACAAGCAGAAATTGGGCTTGTTCCTAACGATTGGTATATTGAAGATTTAAGACACTTTTTAGATTTGATTACTTACGGATTTACAAATCCCATGCCTGATGCTAAAGATGGCCCGTGGAAATTAACAGCAAAAGATATAGTAGACGGACGCATAAATTATGTAACGGCACGACGGACAACTTTAGATGCATTTACTAATAAACTGTCCAATAAAAGTAAACCGAAAATTGGTGATGTGCTTCTCACTAAAGACGGCTCCATTGGTAGAGTAGCGGTTGTCGATAAAGAAAACTTATGCATTAATCAATCCGTTGCTTTATTGAGGCCAAATAAATTAATTAATCCGTACTTCTTGAAATATCTTTTATCTTCTCATTATTACCAGCAAGTTATGGAAAATGATTCTGATGGCTCAACGATCAAACATATTTACATTACTCGTGTAGACAAAATGCAAGTTGCGGTTCCGCCGTTAAAAAAGCAAAAAGAAATTTTAGAGATTTTAGGATCGCTTGATGATCGTATCGAATTACTACGCAAAAGCAATATTACCATCGAATCCATTGCTCAAACCCTTTTCAAATCCTGGTTTATTGATTTCGATCCAGTACGTGCAAAAGCTGAAGGTCGTGAACCTGAAAGAATGGATGCAGAGACAGCGGCACTTTTTCCTGATAGTTTTGAAGAGTCAGAGCTGGGATTAATACCATTAGGATGGAAAGTTTCTTCACTTGGAGAAACAGTCACATATCTTAGCCGAGGCATCTCACCCAAATATACAGTAAATGCGGGGATTACTGTCATCAATCAAAAGTGTATACGGGATAATATTGTTGACTTAACAAAAGCGCGCACCCATGATCCTGCACAAAGAAAAATTGAAGGTCGAGAATTATTAGTTGGAGATGTACTGGTAAATTCCACAGGTGTTGGCACTCTTGGACGTGTTGCACAAATTCTCTCAATTGATGAACCAATAATTGCTGATTCACATGTTACTGTAGTCCGTGTGGGAGGATTATTAACATGGAATTATCTTGGGTTAGCGCTTTCAAATCGACAAGCGGAAATTGAACAACTGGGTGAAGGTTCCACTGGCCAAACAGAATTAAGCCGCTCAATGCTTGCAAAGCTCAAACTTATTATTCCAAGCCACGATGTACTGCATGCATTTGATTTATCGACCTTGCCTCTGCGAAATAGATTTTCTGCCAACTTAAAACAAATTAAAACTCTTTCAACACTACGTGATATATTGCTGCCACGCTTAATTTCCGGGCAATTGAAGTCATGCGAATATGAGGTCACAGCATGACGTCATCAATTGTCAGCATTAGAACGCGTATTAAATTTAGAGAATATTTTGTCAATAGCACTCTTCGCGTAATTCACGATGCGTTTAAAGCATATGAAGTCCTTTGTGATAGCAGTTACCAGCCAGAAGGTATTAGTGGTGAACGGCGAATACTGGTGGAACAATATTACCATACAGTTAACTGGTCCAATCGGATTAGCGTGCGTAAAATATTAAAAGTTTATGAAAATGTAATTCTTGATCTTACAGCTCAACCTCTAGGTTTCTACTGCAATATTACTTATGAAAATAATTGTAATATTGCGGGAGAACTAATGACACAACTTAAAAGAGACGGTATAGAGTGGATTAATAATAAATTAATCGAACCGATATCTCCCTCAACATTTAATGATTTAATGTGTTTTCCTGACAAGCTTGATGGGGCACACATTCAACTGCAGATTCTACGCATGAAAGAATCAGTAGAAACAGATCCGTCCTTGGTTATTGGTACTGCTAAAGAATTAATCGAAACAACATGCAAAACAATTCTTGAAGAGAGAGGTATCCCGATAACAGGCGCTCTCGATATACCAACATTAACAAAAATGCTATTGAAAGAATTATCACTAGTTCCCGAAGGAGTTGAAGATAATAAACGAGGCTCTGATTTAATAAAAGCAATTTTGCGAAGCCTTGGCACTATAGGAAATGACCTTTCTCAACTTCGAGGGCTATATGGGACAGGGCATGGTAAACCAGCAAAAACACAAGCATTACAATCCCGACATGCAAAGCTTGCGGCTGGAGCCGCCGCAACGTTAGTCACTTTTTTATTTGAAACACACGTTGAAAAACTGAACACAACTACAGAGATATCATAATGAGCACTAAAGATATTGCACGCCAAAAATGGTGGTATATTATAAAAAAATATTTAAGCTTGATAGCAACTATTTTTATCGTTATTTTAACTTTGATTTTTTTCAGTCTGGGCGTTATATTTTTAATATTAGGCCCATCTGAAAAAGATTATTTTACAGCTTCAGGATCAGCTTTTACTGCCGCAGTCTTGCTTTATGCGATATGTAACTACCGTAAAGATTCTAAAGAAAAATCGTCGAAGTTCTATCTTGAACAAATACAGAAATACTTTCAAGGTTTTGCTGAACTCAATATTGATCGCAAGTCTAGATCTGTGCCCGTTGCGAAAAATAATATAATATGGCATAAAGTGATTGATGCATTAAAGGCTACTGAAGGTTTGTGCGAAAAAGTAACAGAAAAAGCACACATAGAAATCTATCTAACCGATTATATTAATACAGCTTATAGCTTGATTGATATAGTTTCAAAAATTGACTTTTATCAGTTTTTCTTTGGCATAGAGTATAATGATTATCATGGCGCACCTGTGAAGCATGATGACAAAATTTTATATGACATAGCCAAGACAAATAAAATATCACCAAAAAGCCTGTATATTTTAGCTTGCTTTATAGATCGAGCCGCGCGAGTTTCATATGATGTTAATGAAAACGGAGTGTTAATAACTGATTGCATAACTAAAGAGTATTTCAAACCAATTGACAAAAACTACGGCGAATTCACTCAATTTTTTACAGGGGCTGAAGTTATCAAAAAATATATTGATGTTTATCATAAAATAGAAACTGAAGAAGCGAAAAAACCTCATGTCTGAAAATAATTTTTTATAGAATAAGGCCTCTATATGACCACCCTAGATATGCTAAATCGCTGGCTAATTATTCCAAAAGAAAATGAGAATCTTGAATTCAAAGAAGCTAAACAACAGTATGATAAAACGAAATTATTAGAATATTGTGTGGCTATTGCTAATGAACGCGGTGGCTATCTGGTGTTCGGTGTTAGTGATAAACCTCCTCGTAAAGTTGTTGGCACCCAAGCGTTTCTCAATATTGGTGATATAAAATCTTATATTTTATCAAAATTACATTTTCGTGTTGATGTGACTGAGTTACACCATTCTGATGAGCGTGTATTGATTTTTGAAATTCCTTCTCGATTAATAGGACAAGCATATCAACTTGATGGAAAGTATTTAATGCGTTCCGGGGAAGAATTAGTGCCCATGACACAAGATCAGTTGCGCCGAATTTTTTCTGAAGGAGAACCTAGTTGGTTAGAGCAAGCTGCTAAAACAGATGCCAGCTCGGATGATGTTATTTCTTTATTAGATACACAAATATATTTTGATTTGATGAAGTTACCTTATCCAACCACGCGTGATGCGGTTTTAGATCGTTTTGCCAAAGAAGGCCTCATTAAGCAAGAAGATGGTAGTTGGATAATTTTAAATTTAGCAGCGATTTTACTGGCGAAGCGTTTAGATGCGTTTTCTTCATCTTTAGCCCGTAAAGCACCTCGTATTGTTATTTATAAAGGTATCGATAAACTTTCTACGCAGGATGATAAACAAGAAACAAAAGGTTATGCGGTTGATTTTGATAGCATCGTTGACTTTATTCATTCAGCTGCGCCGCAAAATCATTTTATTGAGCAAGGAGTACGTGAAGAAATTAAAATGTTTCCAAAACAAGCTTTACGTGAATTAATTGCTAATGCGCTGGTGCATCAAGATTTTACGATGACAGGCATGTCCGTCATGATAGAAATGTATTCTAATCGTTTAGAAATTTCTAATCCTGGCCTGCCTTCGATTAAGGTCGAACGCTTTATTGATGAATACCAATCTCGTAATGAGAAATTAGCAGATATTATGCGCCGATTTGGTATTTGTGAAGAAAAGGGCAGTGGTGTTGATAAGGTTGTAAAAGCAGTTGAAGATTATCAATTGCCTGCGCCTGATTTTAGAGTGGGAGAGATACGCACAACCGCTATACTTTTTGCGCATCAAGATTTTGCAGATATGAGCAAAAAAGACAGGATAAGAGCTTGTTATCAGCATTGCTGCTTGCTGTATGTTAACCACCAGAAAATGTCGAATCAAACCTTGCGGGAGCGGTTCAAATTACCAGAATCGGCGGCGACTATTGTTTCTGCTATTATTAAGGCGACTAAGGAAGCAGGATTAATTAAACTCGATGATGTTGAATCAAGCTCTACACGATATATCAAATATTTGCCATTTTGGGCATAAAAGTGCTTCATCGCAAACCTGATTATTAGAGTTAAAATGTTAAAAGTTATTATAAATCAAATACTTAAGTGCTTCATCGCAAAACCGAGAAAAGGATAGTGAGGACGAAAATGACAGAAGATAAATTAGAGCAGGAAATGCTAACTTGGTTATCCAATCTCGGTTATATGCATCTTTATGGCCCAGATATTGCCTGTGACGGGCCGTCACCTGAGCGTAGCAATTACCAAGGTGTTCTATTGCTTGAGCGTTTACGTAATGCCATTGATCGACTAAATCCAACGATTCCTTTGGCAGCACGTGCAGATGCGTTACAACAAGTGCGCGATTTAAATACCCCTGTTTTATTATCCGCTAATCGTCAATTACATCATTTTTTAGTGAATGGCGTTCCAGTGCAGTATCAAAAAGATGATGAAACCCGCGGCGACTTTGTGAACTTGATTGATTTTGAAAATACGTCGGCTAATGAATGGCTGGCGGTGAATCAGTTTGCGATCAAGGGCGCGAAGCATACGAGAAAGCCCGATGTTGTTTTGTTTATTAATGGTTTGCCATTGGTCTTAATTGAACTAAAAAATCCTGTTGATGAAAATGCGGATATTGGAAAAGCATTTAATCAGATACAAACTTACAAGGAACAGATACCGGATATTTTTCAATACAATGAAATATTGGTTATTTCCGATGGCATCGAAGCGCACATGGGCTCTGTGTCTTCGGATATGGAACGGTTTATGTCGTGGCGGACGATTGATGGTGTGACGCTGGATCCGCTGGGGAAGTTTCATGAGTTAGAAACTTTGACGCGTGGCATATTAGCGCCAGTTTATTTTTTAGATTATTTACGATTCTTTATTTTATTTGAAGAAAGCAAAGATACATTGATAAAAAAAATCGCTGGATATCATCAATTTCATGCGGTGCGAGCAGCGATTCAACAAGTGGTTTCTGCTTCACGTTCAGGTGGTGATCGCAAAGGAGGAGTTGTTTGGCATACGCAAGGTAGTGGTAAAAGCATTACGATGACCTGTTTTGCCGCGCGAGTGATGCGTGAACCTGCAATGGAAAACCCAACCATTGTTGTAATCACAGATCGCAATGATTTGGATGGTCAGTTATTTGGCGTGTTTTCATTATCGCAAGATTTATTACGTGAACAAGCGGTGCAAGTGGAGTCTCGACAAGATTTGCGAATTAAATTAAATAATCGGCCTTCTGGTGGAATCATATTTTCAACGATTCAAAAATTCATGGCGGGTGAAGATGAAGATATTTTTCCAACGTTATCGGACCGTCGTAATATTGTCGTGATTGCAGATGAAGCACATCGCACGCAATATGGTTTTAGCTCTGAGCTAAAAGGTAAAGAAGGCCACGAAAAATATAAAGTCGGTTATGCGCAACATTTACGTGATGCATTGCCGAATGCCACGTTTGTTGCATTTACAGGAACGCCCGTATCAAGTGAAGATCGAGATACTCGTGCAGTATTTGGTAATTACATTCATATTTACGATATGCAACAAGCACAACAAGATGGTGCGACGGTGGCGATTTATTATGAACCACGATTGGCAAAGTTATCATTAAATGGTAATGAGATTATTGCATTGGACGATGACGTCGATGAATTAGCCGAAGATGAAGAAGACAGCGAACAAGCAAAACTAAAATCGCGCTGGGCTGCGTTAGAAAAAATTGTTGGCTCTGAACCACGAATCAAGCAAGTGGCTGCAGATTTAGTTACGCATTTCGAAGAGCGTAACAAAGTGCAAATTGGAAAGGCGATGATTGTGGGCATGAGTCGTGATATTTGTGTGCATCTTTATAATGAGATTATCGCATTACGTCCTGATTGGCATAATGAAGATCCCAAGCTTGGTGTAGTGAAAGTCGTGATGACAGGCTCCGCGAGTGATAAGCCCTTGCTACGTCCGCATATTTATTCAAAACAAACACGCAAAGATTTAGAAGGGAGGTTTAAGGATCATAACGACGATTTGCGTTTAGTGATTGTACGCGATATGTGGCTGACAGGGTTTGACGTACCGTGCGCTCATACCTTGTATGTTGATAAACCGATGAAAGGTCATAACCTCATGCAAGCGATTGCGCGTGTTAATCGTGTTTTCAAAGATAAGCAGGGTGGTTTAGTAGTCGATTATATTGGCATTTCTAATGATTTGAAAAAAGCCTTAAAAGAATATACTGCGAGCCAAGGACACGGCAGACCCACCATTGATGTCCACGAAGCGTATGCAGTATTGGAAGAAAAATTGGATGTCTTACGTGGAATGCTACATGGCTTTGATTACAGTGATTTTTTAAAGTGCGCGCCCAGTTTACTAGGAAAAGCAGCCGATTATGTTGTGGGCTTAGATGACGGTAAAAAACGGTTTTCTGATAATGCATTAGCAATGGCGAAAGCATTCACTTTATGTTGCACTTTAGATGAAGCTAAAGTCGTGCGTGAAGAAGTAGCATTTATGCAGGGTATTAAAGTCATCATCACCAAACCTGAAAAAAGAGAAAAGAAACGCACCAACGATGAACGTGAATTTGCGATACGACAAATTATTAGCTCTGCTGTGGTATCGAATGAAGTCATCGATATTTTTGACGCAGTGGGTCTCGATAAACCCAATATTGGTATTTTAGACGAAGCATTCTTGGCAGAAGTTCAAAATTTACCTGAGAAAAATTTAGCCGTTGAATTATTAGAACGATTACTTGAAGATGAAATTAAAACACGATTCGCTACTAATGTCGTACAAGAGAAAAAATTCTCAGATTTATTAACCAATACCATGCGACGTTATCACAATCGTGCGATTGAAACTGCGCAGGTCATGGAAGAATTATGTGAAATGTCAAAAAAATTTCAAGAAGCGGTTAAGCGTGGTGAAGCTACAGGCCTTAATGAAGACGAGCTAGCATTCTATGATGCTCTTGCAAATAATGAAGCTTCTGTTAAAGAATTAGGCGATGAAACGCTTAAGAAAATAGCATATGAGCTTACAGAGAGTCTTCGAAATAATGTCAGTGTAGATTGGTCAGTGCGTGAAAGTATACGGGCTAAGCTTCGGTTGCTGGTGAGGCGTATTTTGAGAAAATATAAATATCCAAAAGATAAAGAAGACGCAGCAATTGACTTAGTGTTAGAGCAAGCAGAAACACTATGCGCGACATGGGCTTAGATATATTTATAAAATAATTTAGGAGCTTTTATGAAACGTAATATAAGCGAAGTAGAAAATAATTCTGTTTCTGAAAAATCAAAAACCACTAAAAAAAATTTTCTTTCATCTGATACTATCGATTCATTTAATTCAAATTTTGTTACTCCTATAAAAGAAAGCAATAAAATTAAATATTATGCTATTCCTAAACTTTTAAGAGAAGGGCAAACGATTTCTAGGAAGCAAATTAAACGTTGGGCACCTAAGGCCACAATAAAAAATGCAGAAAACTTATATGGAGGTAGGCAAGCAGGACGGAAAGCTTTAGCTAACCAATCTCGTGATCTTCATCATATGGGCAGCCTATTAAAACAAGAGGCCACAATATGGGATAATGTAGAGACAAGACTAAATGTATTTTTTCAAGGGCTGAAATGGTACGAAAACACAATAGGCTCTGGTTTAAATAGTATTGTTGATCATATAACAGAAGGTCCTTTTCGTGTCGGAGAACTTGTATTGATGCCTGCTATGGCTGCTTCTGCGGTCGCATCAATAGCAGGAGCACCTATAACAGCCTCTGGATTATTTCTGGCTTATATTGTATCTCTTCCAATATCAAAAAATCTTACAGAATCGCTATGGAATCCTACCGAGGAATGCTGGAAGCCTCAATTACGAGAATTTTTAAATTCATTTTTTGTGCAAACCCCTACTCCGGTCGATGAAACTCAATTACCCACTTTATCTACTGTTAATGATGACGTTAAAGCAGTACACGATGCGGCAGTTGGTCAATCTGAAAATACAGAGAAATCGGCTGCTCCTATTAACACTGCTACTTTACTTTTACCACAAAATTCACCAAAAATTGACATAGACCTTATTAAAAAAGTGTTATTACGTATCGCAGTTGACAGAAAATCACAAAATCCAGTTCATCAAGAAAATGTTTGTCCAGAAAATAGAAGACCAACCCTCGCTGTATTTAATGATTTCCATGAGAAAATGCAAGAAAAAATTGTGCTTGACCATTTACTGTCAGATCCTAGAAGAAGCTATCATCACCTCATGCCTAATGAACCTCAGTGGTCGATCGCGCCTGTAATACGACCTGATGGAAAGCCTGATTTTGTTGTTCGTTCTCAGAGCATCACGGGTGAAATGAATGTAGATATTCAGGTGTCAGCTAGTGTAGTCATTGGCATTATACGATTAGCTCAAGATTTTGCTGCTTGGTATGAGTTGAACCCAGAACAAAAGGAAATGAAGCGCTTTTTTGACGCTATTGATAGAGGTTTTAAAAACCCACGACAAATGGAAAGATTTATAGACACGGTGCTTAATAGTCAAAAATTAAATTCTGATAAAAAAGATATGATTTTAAAGTTAGGAATTAATAATCCAGAGTATGTACCAGAAGCCAGATCTGCATTTTTGTCCAAGCATCCAGATGAAGATTTAAAAAAAGACTTAAAAAAAGGTCTTAATGCTTATAATGAACAATCCACTTTGCAGGCAAAACAAACAGGATATTTTCCTGATGAAAAAAAATCTGAACACCAAGCGATAAAACAAGCTATCAATTCAAATAATATTCAGCCCATGTTGCAACAATTTATTAAATTGCAACCTTTTGATTCTCAAAATAAGGCAGAAATCGTTGAAGGCCGCTCAAAATCTGCCATTCAAGAGCACTATCGTATTCAGGATTTTAAAAAAATTGCCAATATATTTGATCAAAGAAAATATTATCAAGAAACTGTTAAAAGTAAAAGAAAAAAAGATTCTATAGCTAAAGAACTTGACGCCCTTTACGAAAAGCACAAAGACACTCATCCAGAGATGGCAGGAAAATATATTCCTGTTTTAGAAAAGCGTACAGATACGCAAAGTTTATATAAATTACGTGATCTTTATGAACAGTGCGGAGAGAGAATAAAATTTAAAAACCTGACTCATGAATTAGCAAAAAAATTCCCAAATGATCAATTAGTAGTCGAACAAAGCGCATACATGTATGCTAGAGATAAAGATTTTGTTAGTGCAGTAGGAGAATTAAAAAAACTTTCAAATCAATCTGAGTTCAGCGTAGAAACTAAAGCTTTGTTACATAATGAAATTTATCATCAATTACAAGTAAAAAATTATCCTGAAGCTTCTAAACTTTGTAAGTTATTTGTTGCTATCGCAAGTTCTGCAGAAGAAGCGTATTTTTATTCATTGAAAGATGCAAGTATAAGTCTTGAACAAGGACTGGAAGCTGATGCAATTAAATCGTTAGGAGAGCTTGCGCTAAAACATCAAGCTGACGCGACGAAAATTAGCCAACTAGATGAATTATTGTTTTTTGCTCATAGGAAGCAAGAAGAAAAAACAAAAATCTCCGATGACGTGGCTATCAATAATATTTTAGAAAGGATAAATCTGTGCTCATTAGAAAATCCTGATACTATTTTAAATATCCTTAACTATTACAGTTCAAAAGGAAGTTTTCAAAAGGCCGTCGATCATTACCGAAAATATTCTCAAGAAATACAAAATTATCAACGGACACCAGAAGATAAAGTTGAAGATGGATCTGCTTATTTTAAACAATGTTTTGCGAAAGAGTTGGATCAAGCATCCAAAAATAATGATTTTAAAAAAGTAGCCGAAATACAAAAAGTGTTAGGTGAAGGCAATGATCTTTCAGAAATTAGAAATTTATGTAAAAGAATAAACAATGATGGATTAGGGTGTGTTGGAAAAGGTATTGAAATAATTGCAACTAAGCTCAAAGAACTGATTGTTCCTCTTATACCTATGGGAAAACTTCGTCAAGCATCTACATGGGTATGCAATCGATGCATATCAGGAGGAAAATTGATTTATGGAGGCACCCAATATCAATCTATTTTATTAGATCTGGAGAGTGGCTTGTCATTTGGTACGATAAGTAGTGTGCTTCAGGTAACATTGATTTTTGATGAAGTCGTGCTTGGAGAAATGTTCGGAACAGGATTTAATCTTAGTGGTAACGAATTAATTAGTAAAGCTGCGTTTGTTCTTTATCAAGGTACCAATCTTATTCAAGCGGGTAAGGATGTTAGTAACATTGTGAACGTTATCAGTAGTCTTGATGTCATTAATGTCAGCACAATATCCGATGCAATCTACAGCAATTTTACACTTACTGGGGGAGCGACATTCGTGCGTTTGGGTGCTTGGACAGCTAGCGCAGGGATTACTTATCTATATGGAGATGATGAATATATTATTAAGCAAGGTAAAGAACAAGCCGAAGATGACTGGATAACTTTAAGCGCGTGTGTGGATGGAACAGGCAAATTAGCGGGGCAAGCACAAGAAGCAGCCATAGTTGCTAAAGGAGCCGCTTATGTTTCTGCTGCTGGTGTCCCATGGATAAGCACCGTTGTTGTTACGATTAGCGGGGGGATTGCTTCTATTATCTCGGCTCCCGTTGTCATAGGTTCTGGAGTTGCACTGTTGGCAAGTGATGTTGGTTGGAGTCAATCTGACAGAAATATGCATAATATTCTTTTGAATGGATATATGGCTATCAATAGAGGTGATCAAACACGAGCTCGCGCAGCATGGGATAAATATCAACAAAGACAAAATGGTCGCGTTTATAAATACGAAAGAGATAATGAATTGTCATATTTAATTAATCCAATCAGAACATCCCCAGGCGATTCACCTGAAGATTTAGAGAAATGGGAAAAGGATTTAAAAAAATATAAGGCAGATAATCCCAGTGCGCAGTTAGTTAACCAAGATTTAACTATTTGCTATTATCAACGAGGAAAAACTGAAGAAGCTCTTTCTGAAGCAAAAAAAATGCTTGAGAAGGAACAAACGAATGTATTTGCTTTATGGATAAAAGGAACGATTTTAACACAAAAAAGTGATCTTAATGAAATTAACGAAGGGCGAAAAATTCTTTTAGCTATAAATGCCGACGCTCCTTATTTTCAACAGGCTCAGCAAGCATTAGCGAACAGTTATATTCAAGAGCAAAATCAATTACATCAGCATAAAAATCAAGAAATAACAAATATACAAAAAAATGTTATGGCTCAACCTACGCAGGAAAAACAGCTTATTCTTATAGCGCAAGAGATCGAAGCTTACAAACAGTACTTGGGAAAGGTAACAGAACTAGAGAAGGCATATAAAAAGCACGCACAGCTTGCTGGCAATAAGGAAGTCGAAAATAATCAAGCAACAGACACATATGATGCCAATAAAGTTGACGAAAACCCTCAAATACAATATTTAAAGTATCTTGCTATCACCGTAGAGCTTAGTCAGCCTAGTGAGAATACTCCTTGGGAAAATTTAGAAAAACGAATAGATCAATTGATAAAGTTAAAACCCCAGGCTGATTTGAAAACTGCACTCGAGCATTATCTGCTTATTTGTTACATGCAGCAAAATAAATTTAAAGAAGTTCGCCCCATGATTTCTGGTATTCCTATTGATAATATTGAAGATCAGAAAAAAATTGAACTTCTTGTTATGCAAGCAATGGCGGAGTTTCATTCCGAAGATTCAGATGGAGCAATCGTTACTCTTAATAAAGCGCTTGTTAATGATGTAAATAATATTCGTATTCATACATTTATTTCTCGCATTTATGAATTTAAATTAAATAAGCTGCATGTTGACCATCAAAAATATGAAAGTGAAAAAATAGAAGCATTGAAAACAAGTGAGAAAAAAGTTCAGGAGCAACTTAAGCTGCTTATGGAGGCTGAATCTGAGATTGCATTAGCCATAAAGACTAGCGAGGAATACCTTGCTTATCAAGAAAACTATTTAAAAGAAAAACAGGCATTAGAAGAAAAAATAAAAATACATTTTGCGTATCTTGCTCAGCCGGAGACAAAAGTAGACGAGTTACCAAATAGCTCTAAAAAGGATGATAATACTCCAGCAGTAACGCCTGAAAAAATATTATTGCGCTATACACTAATTCTTGAGCAGGCATTGCCTATTAATTATTTTATTTGTCGAGCTCATACAGCTCAATTTGGGTTAGATATTTTTTATTGGTTGAACAAATTGTGGGTGCAGAATAAGCAATTAGATAACAATTTAAAATCATGGCGTCATAATGCTGACCTTGCGCTTGGATTTGCAGAACTAACTCTTAAAGTAGTTGAAAGAAACCTCGTGCTTTTAGTAAATACACAAGCTTCAAGCGCACAGGCTTTTTCATTATACATTTTAGATGTAATTAAGTCTGTTTTATCTGTTGCGAAAAATTTTCGCCAATTGTGCGGTAAAAGTGAAATTGGCGACTATCGCTTAGAGCGCTATGTGTCTCCTTGCATTGAAATGTTGATTGCTATAGGTAGCATATTGCTTGATTTAAAAAATAACCTGACTTTTGAAAGATTAATGGATGCTAGAGTTCATGAGCAGCTGTTAAAAATCCCTGAAATCCATCATTATTTTCTTGAGCCGAATCCAAATGAATGGGGAGCATATTGCCGATTGTTTTTAGGAAAATTCTTAGAGAATTTAGGTAACAGAAGAGGGATGGCTTTGTTCTCAAGTCGAGAAAAAATCATGAGCGATTTACTAAATTCCATGAAAGACACTGTAAGTTATTTTAAAACCATGGAAGATATGTTGTATTCATGGGAAGCGTATCTCAAGAAATATTACATTAATATTTCGATATATTCTACGATGGTTTGTGCGGTCATTCCATATAACCTTTTCTATATAAACCTTTTGCTTTTTCAAAGAGCAGCACAAATTTTCTTGGCGGCTGGAGATACTGTTTTTAATATAAATCTTGATCGAATAAACTGTACAAAAAAATATGAACTGAAAGTGGCAGCAGTAAGTGGTAATCCACAAGCAAATTTCTATTTAGGGATGTTGTATGTTCATGAAAAAAATGTAGAGTCTGCAAAATTCTACTTTCAAGAAGCAATAGCGTATGGTCATCCAGAGGCACAAAATAAATTAGATGAGCTATCGGCTAAAGAAAAATCACCTGCCACTAAAGACGCTAAAGATAAAGTTGCTTTAGAAGTCAAAAAGAAAAATGATACAGCTGAGGAAGGTCGATGGGGCCATACTATAATTTATATGGCTGGCATGGGATTATTTGCTCTCCAACCTACCATAGGACTTGCATTATTTTTTACATCAACAGTTTCTTATCTAGGCTATGCAGAACAATTTAAATTAAATGAATCAGGTGGAGCATTAAGAAAAGTTGGATTCTTCCAAAAGATAGATTTTTTTGCCGTAAACAATGTTAATCTAAAAGGCATAACTAATAGGTAAATACGTAGAATACATGCAGATTAGGGGCACAATTATAAATCAGCCCCTAAGCTGTAACTTGCTTTTGCAAAATCAGACGCTTTATGCACTGATAAAGTGAGTATAGCGGATTTAACTTTGTAGTGAATGTAGTAACGTAGTAATTACTCCGGGTTAACAAATAATATTTTTTTGTCATTTTCGATAGTTTCAATCAAATAATTATGTTCAATGAGCGTACATATGGCATTTTCACGTTTATATTTATCGCGGAAATTGCCATATTGTTGTAATTGCCGTGAAGATGTTTGAGTAACATTTCTTGTTTTAAGCCAGTTCAATATTTTTTGCGCTTCTTGATGTTTTTCTTGATGTTCTGTCGGTGTAAAAATTCGCTTCGCTTCTAATAAATGCCAGTAGACAATGTTGGCAGCTTGCTCCACAGACTCGGCACTGATATCGCCAGCTTTACCAAGAAATAGATGGAAGAGGGCGCTGAGGCGCGCAACATTTTCCGCTGCTTTACTAGCGAAATCGGGCATGGATTTCCAATGATTTTCTTTATTTATTCCAGATTCTATGTTGTTAAAAAATTTTATCCATCTTTCTTTCGCCTTTGGTGAAAACTCCAGCACTGGAATTTTATGACAGCCATGATGATCTAAATCTAAAGTGGCATCTAAACAAGCATTAATTCTTGCATGAAAATCATCTAATTCTGATAATGAGGCTGGCGGGCTTTGATAATAACGTTGCCCCATAGAGCTTGCCGGTTGTGAAATGAGCGTGCGTGCTAAAAAGCCACTCTGACGTGCAACTGAGTCCTGTTTTTTAAGTAAGTGCTCTAAAAGAAAAGGTTGGAGCATTAAGCTCATCGTGAAACGTCGATTTTTGACAGTGTTGTTTTTAGTCGTTTTACGATGGGTGTTAAATGAATTGCCATCCCAAAGACGATTTAGTGTTGAGATAAACTTTGTTGCGTTGGCTTGCATTCCACCACCTGATAGTACAATGCCGCCTTCATCCGACCATAACGAACTGCTTGGCCATCCGTGCGATAAGTTATGTATCAAAGCTTCTTGCGTTACATCTTCAAAAAAGAGTTCTGGTAATAATGGAATCTCGGGTTCTTGCATAGCTAAAATTGTCAATTGGTATTGAAGGTCAGCAGCCGAAATCTCAGAATTTGCATGTCGTATTTGTTTTAAAATACCGTCGCGCTCAGCTTTCCAAGCATAATATATCGCAGTTGCTTCAATCACTTTTGGCATTAGCTTTTCACGTGTTTTAGCTTGCCATTCTCGAATACCTTGACCAAAAGAATGGTCGACGACCGATTTGCGCTCTCCACTTTGGCAGCTGATCAAAAAATAAACAGATGTAGGGCTTTTAAGTAAACTATCACGTGCAACATTAGCTAACGTCTGGCAAGCGAGGGATATATTTGCAAGTGCCGCGCAAGCAATGAGTGCTACGGGTTGTTGCCCATAGCTTTGATAGCTTAATACTGGGGTACTGATTTCTTTGGGTAAAGAATCAATAGGGTAGGGCGCAGGCGTGGAGCTTTCAGAGCTGATAATCAAAGGTATCGGCGTTTGCCAATTGATTTTTTCCATGTTGTAGTGCAGCTTAAGCTAGAATGTAGTGGATTGTAGTGAAATCTCTCTTGCTTGGAAAGGAAAGATTTTTGGTATTTTTTGATACATATTCCCCATGCCTGCATTGAGTACATTATGTGGTAGTATTTCTTAAATTGACAAGCAGTGTATACCTCAAACGCTGTGGCTATGTAACCCATATATTGATCAAAATTAGAATAGGAGCATTTATATGTTTAAACTTACGCCAGATCAGCAGGATGTTATTAATAATGGTGCAATATTATTTCGAGCACTATCTCAAAACAGATCTGATGTAGAGTTTAAAAAAATTGTCATAGCTTTTCAGAAAAAGGGCGGAGATGTTAATGCTTTGAGTCAAACAGGTAATACTATTTTGGATGTTGCATTATCCTTACCTCTGTATTCTAGTAAAGTACAGTTTTTGAAAAGTCGTGGTGCGAAAACAAGCAGAGAAATCGGACATATTCCAAACAATATTAGCGATAGAATTATTGAAGCTTATGATCCAAACGCTAGTATGTTTATGCCAACAGCGGTGTCAAGTAAACCCTTAGGTGGTGATTTATACAATGTTAATTTTTATATAGAATCACAACTTAAATTTGATGAGCATGATCAAGTTGTTCATCAATTAAAAAAAAGTAAAAGTTGTGTTGGATTAGTTACCGCAAGTGGAATGGGTGTTGGCACCTGTTTTTTGATTGGTAAGAACATGATTATAACGTCACGCCATGTTCTTAATGGAATTAAACTGAACGAATTAAAAATTGTATTTCCCTCAAGTATTATTCAAGAAAATATACCACCAGCCTCTTCTTCGAATATTAATACTGAGAGAAGTGGCGCAGGTATTGCTTATTTACAAGCATTGCAGGAATGGACAAGATGGCTTTTAACTTTCTCACCACCAATGATTAATACTTTTTTCAATTTTTTAAATCATAGTTTCACGGTGATTTCTGGAGAAGTATTTTCTTACTTATTAAGTCACTCAACAGGATTAAGAACTATTGCAGGCATGTTTAATGCTGATTTAGGGGTTGAAGTTTCCGGGTTAATTGAAGACGGCAGCCATATGCAATTAGATTATGCTGTGTTGCGTTTAAAGACACCGGTTAATAATGAATTTATTCCAAAATTATCCTCTGATAGACAACCTGCATCTTTTACCTTTATTGGTTATGATAGTGATGAAGAAATGTATTTTACCAATCATATACCACAAAGCACAGCGTTGGCATTGATCGGTACTCATCAAGAAACCTTTCAACAGACAGGATTTAGTTTCTCAGGCTCGCCATATTTTAATGAGAGTGATGATGTTTATGCGTTGCATCAAAACACGGGACACAACAAAAAACAATCTTTGTATATTGCTGAAATATGTGAACAGCATGATAACTCAAATACAGATGAACTGATCACTCAGTGGCGAAAAAGTGAATTGTTAGAGGTGGCCGGTGGTGTTTTTGACTTCGTATCTTTATCTGATATATCACAATATGACGAAGGAGAGGCTAGAGGATATACGTTGGGGAAAAACCCATCTGTTAGTAAAGATGAACTGGGTGGTAAAAATAATTTGGTTTGTCAGGAAGTTTTGTATCGATGGGCATTGCGAGCAAAAGCTAGATATATTGGCAACAAGGTTAACAGACAAGAGTGGATTCAGGACTGGGAAAATTGGGAAGTATCTATTAGAAAAAATGATGCGTCAGATCGTGAGTGGGTCAGTCTAAATGAAAAACGTTCTAACGGTAAGCCAGCAATACAAATGGGGCATAAACTATCTGCTGTGTCATATTGGGTTTATGGGTATAATCATATAGAAAATACTATTCTAAAAAATGATTTTGCAGAATATAAGAAAAGCAAAGGAGATCAAAAATGGAATCAAAAGAAAGCGAAATATGATACTAGGTATGCACTGTTTGCTACGGCTGGCTTCAAGCAGGTTGAGTCTGATAACGCTGTTGTGAATAGAAAGTTTATGTACATGGCTCAGAATTATCGCTTTGAATGGGCGGAATTAAATGAGCAGCATGGGAAATCTGAAAGTAAAGTATTGACATATAGCTCTATATTTTCTCTCCAACCACAACCAACCCAGGATGAGCTAAAAAAATATAGAGCTCTCAGAAAGGATAAAGAAACTTCACCCATTATTCAGGCAGCTCTTTTGACGAGAAGAAGTAAGCTTACAACTGATATTGTAGTCAATCATCAAAATTTTGTAAAAAAATAGTTTCGAAAAAGATGAAGAGTGAAAATTATTATTAACTCTGTTAATATTAAGCTTCAATCTTTTTAAGAAATTAACAATGAGCATTGATCAAATTATTAGTATAGTTTGTAATATATTTACTGCCGTGGGTACAGTGGGGGCAGTAGTGGTTGCTTTATGGTTTGGATTTCTTGGTTATAAAGATAAGCAACCAAAGTTATCAGTTTTTGCAACCATAGGTGTTTTATATCCAGATAATCAGCAATATTTAATGTTGTATTGCGTTAACGTCGGATATCAATCCATTCTGGTAACTAATTTTGCATTCAAGCCTAAAAAATCTAAAGCAGTGAGAATTCTGATAAATCCCACTTTAGAGCTAAAAAATTCTTCAATAAATCCAACTCCGTCAACGATAGGGTATAGTGAAAATATTCAACAACACTTTGATTTAAAATATATAGAAGATGAAAATTTTAAGAAATTTATATGCAAATATAAATGGTTTGCAAAAATCCAATTGAAAAGGTGGAGAGTGATAGCTAGAACAAACCTTAAAGAATTTGAGGGGAAATTATCAGAGCCTTTGGTGGAACAAATTTTGAATACGCATTTTAAAAATTAAATGATGCCCTCGTTGTTCGGTCTTGTAGTTTTCAATATACAAAAAGTAGTCACGCATATTGCTTGATCTTATATTTTTTATAGGCAGTGGTGCAATCTATGATTTGAATTAGACACTGGGCGATTGACAATAGGGGTGATAAATATTATTATCACCCTTATTGAAAATTAGTTGGCTACAAAATATACAGAACCTGCTCCGCCCTATTTCGAGTGTAGAAGATGTAGTAATGTAGAGAAGCACTGCTACTTTGCCTATTATTTTATTCGATAATAGCCCTAATCGTCATAGTAATAGGGTGGTTTGTGCTTTTTTCGGCATTAATCTCCATTTTCAGCAGTCTATATCGTAGCTATTCAACTATTTGTAGTAATGCTGATTCAAAAAGTAGATATTTGTAGAAAAATCTGTTGTTGCTACGATGCCCGCTGCTTTAACTCTCAGAGAGCCGTAATTTAAATTTAGCATTGAATATTTGTTATTCGACCAATGATTTTGTTACTTATCTTTTTTCTGTTTAGAAGTTTTTTTCCTCGCAGATTTATAGCGTTCTGTTAACTCGATATCATTATAACAATCTGTGGTCACTATTGAAGCGTGACCAGCATCATCTCTCACATGCGCCAAAGGCCGCTGACGTTCATTAATATCATCCGAAATTCCCGTGTGCCGTAACCAGTGCGCAGAAGCATGAGCCAGTGATTCAGCCTCATCTAATTTACTTTTTTGTTTTAAATTCTCAATAGTTTGATCAAAGCACTCTTGTACAGCACGCTGAATTACGCCACGGCTTGTGATGTTCTCATTGCCGCGTAAACTATGAAGTAGCGATGCATCGTCATTCAGTGTCGGTAGAAGAGGGGAGAGACCACGGTGTTTTCGATATGCTTTAAGGGCCGCTAACATTTCTTGAGAGACCGCAATATCGCGCTCTTTATTTCCTTTTCCAACCGTCTTAAACCACCATTGTTTTTGGCTATCCTGATAAAAATGCTTCATTTGTGGAGTCCAACGTTCAGAAGAAATTAATTCTGAAATACGTAAGTAGAGATAATAGAGAGAGGAAATAATAAATAAAGTTCGCGCATGTGATTCAGGGTTATCTTCTGCCATTTGCTGTGCGGTGACGAGGCAAGTTTGCCATTGTTCTGTTGTTAAGCGCCTGACGCTAGTTTTTGTTTGTTTTTGACGAATGTATTTACTTTTTTGACGAATCAGCGCCACAGGATTGGCGAGCACTTTTTCTTCTTGCAAGCATGATTGATAAAAACTATTGAGCACTTTGAAAATATCGCTGATACCCGCTTGGGATAATTGATACTGCTTTTTATTAGGCTCTGCGCCTTCTTTGCGCTCTGCCTTGCTTACTTTTGCTAAAAAAGGTCGCCATCTTTTATTTGCAATTTTTTCACCCTGCCAATAGCTTGTGCGTAATTCTTGCTTTATGCCGATCCAAGATTGCGGCGGTTTTTGGCAAAAATCCAAATAGACTTCAATATCTATGCGCTTTAAAGTAAGCAATGACGTATTTTTAATACGCCAACACCATTGCAAGACGCGCTCTATTTCTCGTCGATAGACTTCAAATGTGGCTTGACTGCCACGATACTGAAATAAAAACTCTTTTACTGAGGCAAGATCTTTTTGAAAGTCATCCGACAAGCAATCTTTAGCAAGCGGCCAGTTTTCTATATTCTCTAAAGAATCTAAGAACGGCAAAGGATGAGGATAACGTTGAGACATTTATAATTTCCAAAAAGGATCGTTTTGCCAGTCTTTTTGAAATCCCATTTCAATTCCCGGGTAAGAAGGATATCGACTAAATAAATCATAGAGTGACTTCTGCCAGTTGAATTCAGGATCAACAACCTTCAGCAACTTTTGGACAACATAAGCAATCAGATGAAACCGATACTCTTTTGTAGTTAAAAAGGCATCTCGTAAAGGTTCATGTTTTGGAATCATGGGAGAATTCACTAACCAACGATTCCACAATCGCGCATGATGAGCGCAAATGTTTCTTGTAAACGTTAAAGAATGTATCCAAGAAGATAGTATAGTAGGGTGTTGATCAAACTGTTTTGCGATTTTTTTTCTTAATGCTACTGATGTTATGTTGTTGAATAATTTTGAGCATGTTCCAAATGATAAGGTTTCAATAATCATCCAGATGGGCGGATATTTTGGTGAATCATACTTGTCTACGTAATGCTTTATAAAAATATCATGACTCATATCCAGCACTTGATTTACGTGCTTCATAAAGCCTTCAAAAGTTCTCTGTTGTCGATGAAAGGTTTTATCTGCATACCAGAATGGGCTTAATTCAGTGCTGGTGGTATTAACAAGCGCAGCGCGAAATGCAATTTCTATCTTTTCAGTTGCACAAGATAGCAGCGCACGTAATTCTTGATCGAAACGATAAAGCTGCCAAATATCTTCAAATTTTGTATTGGCTATAAATAAGCGTGGTTTTGTAGAGGAATGATCTTGTTTATAAGGAAGCAGGTAACCCGAGAATCGATAATAGCCAATCATGGATAAAACATGTTTAGCTTCTTGTTGATCCGTAATAATTAAGCCCTGTTGCGCTAAAAAATGGAGCTGCTCTTGGACGGTGATTGAAGGCTTTTGAAAAGTAGTAGACATAAAAAAACCCACCGTGGTGCGCTTCTTTGAGTGGCGTGGCGGGCATGGTCAAAGTCATTATATAACAAACCATGGCTTTTGCCAATCAGAAGCTGATAAAAAATAACCCACTCTGGTCCGCTTCTTTGAGAGGCGTAATGGGCATGATAACGGCCAGTATATCAAAAACCAGCCCGTTAAACAGTATTCACTTCAGTATATTATATCGATAACCCTCTATTAGTCAATACTGTTAGGTATTGATTAATATTCAACGTATTGATAAATAATCATTTATATTAAGTTAGAATAAAGGATTGAGTCTTATATAATTATATCGTAAATTAATGTATAGTTTTTGCAGACTTAAGCTGGGTAAAAGCGATGCTAACTTACACTATTCTGACAAAAATAGCTGATGATACAGACTTAATATGGCTTAATGAGTTTCTGTTAAACAATTCCAATATAAACATTACTGACGTATCAGGTAATACTCTTCTGTATTGGTTTTCGTATCATGGAAATCTTCAAGCTATTCATCGGCTGATTATGGCAGGCGCTGATCCTTCCATCCCAGGAAACTCACTCCATCCACAATTAGATCAATATTTGCCGTATGTAATTGCATTTTCACGCAAGCACCCTGAAACAGGAACATGGCTTGTTTTTTATACCGCTCAATCTAAGAGATTGATAGAAATAGTACAAGGAGATACTCGAGAAATATTAGAAAACAAATTGATTACCTCTCTTCTATATGAAAATCTTCGTGGAAATGAGAAAAACTTTAATTTATTACATCACTATCTTACGTTAATTGACGATCACTACATTAGTTATTCTTTGCGAGATAGATTTAAATTACAGTTTCTGTCAGAAAAGAAAGAGAAACCAACATCTATTGACTCAGAAACAATTTTTTTGCAACAAAAAAATGGATTTTTAACCGCGTTCTGGTCAATAGATGGTGAGATATATGAAAAATCTCTACCAGAAGAAGAATTAAGCGATATAGGCGTTGTTAAAAGTTCTAAAGACCAAGGGCAGGTTAGAAAAATCATATCAAAATTTAATATTATTCTACAAGATTTTGATTCTAAAATTCGGGCTGTAGAAGCAATGCAAGGAACTTTTTTTGGCTCTTACTTATCTGATACATCAGATTCAGAAGAAGAAACACTATTTTCTACAAAAAGTGTAAAAGAAAGAAATGGAACATTATTAGAGGCGGATAAATTCTCAGAAAAAGCAAATAGAACTAAAATGATTTATCAAGTAAAAACAAAACGTGCAAACAAAGGAGACTTAAATATCAGCGCAAACGATCCTTCGAGTTTATTTAGCAAAGCAGAAAGAGTAAAAATTGAAAATATGGATGATGTAGCACAAACCAGAAATGACTTAATGAGTTTAAATACAGCATTTAGAGCTAGCAAAGGAAATTTAGAATCATTTTTATTGCGTATTCAAGGGTTAAAAACAAAATTTTTTATTGCTCAGTATCGCGGTGTTACTTATTTAACGACACGGTGGAGTAAGCCGGAAAGAAATCGGCATTGTAACCTGGATGAAATAAAGCTACCTATTTTTAGCCAAGCAAGTTATAAAAAAGCTAATATTTCTCTGGATGCATTACATAATGTTACAGAAAGAGATAATCACATTAAGGCATTAGAAAAAGCATCTGAAGAAGTGGCTAATAGTTTAAAAACCACAAAAAGCATAAAAAATGTTCATTACAAGAAAACGATCTATGATAATTTATTTTTTCTCTTACAAGAATTATATACAACAGATTATGATGGTTTTCATCGTTTATTACAGGAACACGAACATTTACAGAAACTATTTCCTGAGGGATCAAATCCGTTTGTTTCGACAGGAGACAGGCCCTATCATGCTTTAAAATATGCTTATGGCATTAAGCCCTATTTGGGACATGAGCATGAAAGATTAAGACCTAGATGGCGTAAAGATGGAAAAGCAGAAAGGCCTTATTCAGGAAAGGCTTATATTACATTACATCCAATGAGAGATTATCATGAAGATGGTCCATCACATGTTCCGAGCTTAAATGCAGAAGGTAAAATTGAAGTAAATAATGTTATCGTTGCTGAGTATGAAAGTTCTTTTGTAGCATTAATACAAAAAGATCGTTTAATTAAAACACACATAGCAAAATATCCTTCTTTTCGAGGACCATATAAAAAAATATATGGCTATAAGTATGGTTTGACATTAGCTTTGTATGAAAAATTCAAGGCTGCTTTTCAACAGCATCTACCACATACTCCTGGCAATAAAGCTGTTAAGGAATTACTTGGAGAATGGCTATGCGCTTACCATGAAGTAAGATTAATTGATATTGCAAAAACAGAGGCGGAAAAGCAAGGTGGAGTTTTAATTTATCGTACTATTAATGGTTTTAGTTTAGATCTTAGTGCTGCTAGCTTGTTAACACGCCAATCCTCTGAGGAAGTACGAACGAAAATTAAAGAGAGTAGGTCGGCAAAAAAGACGGAGGTTAATAGTCCTGAAATTAAAATTGATGAAGAATATATTGCTCGCATTACGGCGAATTTAAGTCTAGATACACAAGAGAATATTGTTCGGGGGCAGCACAAATTTAATGCTGCAATAGAAAGTGCAGCATTAACAGTTGCGGTGCTTGAAATTTCTCAAACACTGCTAGATACGCTTGAAACAGAAGATGATGAAGAATTTAGTTGTCTAATATTAGATGAAGAACAGTTAAATATTCGTGCTTTGAAGAGAAAAAAAGACTATGCTGCTGCACTAAAAAAAGAAAAACAACCAATTTTTTATCACTCAACTGAGAGTGAACTTGTACATCATTATACCATCGCTGATGGTAATTGCGCTTTAAGTGCTATTGCTTTAGGGCTATTGTATTTAAGGATCAATGGTAATGATCGATTCACTACACACAAAAACTTTAGAATGCACTTTGCTCAATCTTTTAATATTGATATAAATGTGTTTACACAAGAATCATTTTCTAAAGTAATTAATGCGCTGTTGTCACCCAAAATAAATCTTGATAACACTATTATTCAAAGAATCATTGAAAAATTATCGTGTGTTGAAAACGTCGTTGATGGGACAGAAAATAATCAAATAAATCAGAAAATTGTAGCAGAGAATAATCGCACAATAAAGCCTGAAGCATTTGAATCTGGCAATATTAAGCCCGGGCTTCAGCAAGAAGCAATTAAAATTTTAGCTAGACAAGCGATTTTGTATCAATTAGTCATGGCATATGTTTTAAGAAAGTTTTGTGCAAGTGAGAATGGAAAAATTTTTAAATGTGAAGTAAAAATAAAAAATAATGACGCTATTTCAGCAGATTATGAGCTGAAAATAACTAACAAATTTGGCGAATATTTAGAAGATGATGTGATTGCATTTTTAGCAAAAAAGTTTAATATTTCTATTCAGATGAGAACCGAGTTTTATTTTGTTCAAAAGTTTGGCGATAGCAATTTACAGTTTATATTGTTTAATATAGGATCTGGCTGCGCAGATAGCCATTTTGAATTAGCACTACCTTCCAATCTAAAATTTTTAGATGACAGATTAAAAATACCAAACTTAAAAAGGAGCGAAACTACATCAAGCTTTAATCAAGCGACTATTTTTTCAAAAAACATTAAGCCCATAAGAAAAGTTAAATCGGACTCTGAGCTTGTACTTATGATTTGAGTCGGCCTGTAAGTGATGTCAAGGCAAAGTTAAAATGTCACCTATCCCAGCAAAGTAGAAATGTCCCTGAACGCTCATTAAAATTGAGCCACTTTTGCTAAGCAAAACTGAGCCACCCTTGTTTTTCTAGCTGGTTAAATTATTCTCAATTAACCTATTACACGACAGAATTAGAAGAAGACAATATCGGGGGGAGACGGGGTACGTGTAATTTTGCAACACAAGGAGGCTACAAGATTCAAAAAATAGCTCAAACTGGCTATTTATCTTACATTTAATAAGCGCACTATTACTCATCTCTATATTTGAATGCTTATCAACTGAAAAGCACAGTAGTTTTTGGTTGTTATAAGATTAATAATAAAAAAATTTAAACATGTGGGTAGTTTATTGTCCATTTACTTGTGTTGCAAAATTACACGTACCCCGTCTCCCCCCGGTCTCGATTCGGTAACTTTAAAAAATCATTGCCAAACTCCGTTTGAAATATACGCTTAATGTGTTCAAGAACTGGCATAGAAGTTGAAGAGGGCCCGTTTGTAAACATTATCATTCCTCAGTGACTCTTTAGAAGCGTCAAGGGTACTGCGCTTACCTTAAGCAAAGATTAATTATAGGAAAAATAAAAATCTAGTGTTTTTTACTATCTGATGTTACTTACTGAGACGCAATCAATCACCAATTTTTGTGCGGTATTTCTACACACTAATGATTGCATTTTCAATAGCCGCATGTTGCAACTTAATTTTACTTAATTCATCAAACGCAGCTTTTGTTGCACTCAACCGTAATTTTTCATTTAACGCAACATGATTAAGCGTCGTTCTAAATTTATATTCTTCTAATTTTACATACGGCATAATCAATTCGAAGATATGCGTAAATTGTGTTTTTAACGTTCTCTTCAGTGATTGGTATAGAAAATTAGTAACTGCTCATGCCCCAAAGGTGCGTCGTCCCGCGGCTCCGACTGCGGGATCCAGTTCCGAGTTATTTCTTTGTTAAATAAATTCTCCTGCAAGCGCCATTTGAATTGCAATTAACGG
>JAIXPZ010000073.1 GCA_027486005.1 Legionellales bacterium | reverse complement strand
TTCATCCGCCGAATCTACTTCCAGCGCCTACCTAACATGGCGACATTGGATAGAAAGCTATCAGATTTCAGGCGGGGTTAGAGCGGCAGGCGAATGGTCAACTGCGGTTTCTAGGATAAAGAGGGGTGCTGGAAAGTTTCCCCTGCTTATGACTTAACTTTTTCGTCAGGGCCTAATGGTGAGCACTGTAGCACAATCATGGGCGAAGGAAAAAATCCTACACAACAGCACTTAATAAAACTAGCTAGCATTGCAAATATCAAAAAACAAGAAGCCTTAAACATTATCGATGAGGTGAAGCTTGCGGTTGACAAATGGGATGTATTTGCCAAAGACGCTGGTGTAACGCTAAGTTCTCAAAAAGTAATTAAAAGAAAACTCAAATAATGTCAGCACTGATCAATCTAGATAAAATTTATGCTTTTAATCGCATATAAAAATAAACTTCTACTATCCCAAGATATTCATGCAAGACAGAATCCGTTGATGCGAAATTACTTCCTAAGGACATGATATGATGGTACGGAGGAAGATAGTCTGCAGGGATTGGTTGAGCTTGCACACCGAAATAACTGAACCACATCAATGAGCGTTTCAAATGAATGCTAGAAGTGACTAAAATCACTTGATCAAAGTGGAATTTTTTTAAGATCGCACTGGTAAATTCAGCATTGGTCTGTGTGTCGGTGCTGTTGGATTCTAGAATGAAATCGTCATGCGAAACGCCTAGCTGCATGAGCGCTCTTTCATAAACAAGCGCTTCAGATTGCTGGATTTTTTCGATAGGTCCGCCGCTAATAATGATTTTACACGCATGTTGTTTTATACAGGAAAAATAAAGTTCGGCTGTTTTGTTAATCCTAGAATAACTTAAAGTAGACGGAATATAAGTATTTAAGCCAAGAGGTCTAGTTGTTCCACCGCCGAGTAAAACGATTGCGTTGAATTGTTTCCATGACGGCGTTGCAAGATTAACATAAGGCGCTTGCAATGGTATTAATAATAGATAGGGTACTAGGCCACTGCCAATAGCAATAACATAAGCCAGGGTTAATATCAGGATTGCTCTACAAGATTTTATGCGTTTTAAACAGGCTAAAATCAATGCAAGTATCAGTAAAACAGTTAAAATAATAATACTCATCGTTCAATTTCCTTCTTTTCTAGAAGAGCCAATCGCTGATTAATGCGATCTTTCTCTTGATCATTGAGAGCATTCCATTGAATCACTTCGAGATAAGTGCGTTGACAGCCATAACAAATATCGTCGCCAAAAGTTGTGCTGCAGACGCCTACACAAGGCGACTCGGTGAGTAACAGTTTGTTAGGCATTAGAAACGCCATCCGGAGTTAAGATAATAAAAGCTGCGCCATGATTGCGTAATATCAAGAGAGTCAGTGTATCTTTGGCTTCGGCAATGACTTTTTGTAGGTCTTGTACCGTGGTAACAGATTTTCCATTCGCAGACAGTACCACATCTTTTGTACGCAATCCTGCAATCCATGCTGCGGAATCAATTTCGACATTCACTAAGGCGACACCGTTGACTTGACCATTTTCAGGTGAATAAAAACTGAAATTCTGCAAACTAACGCCATTAAAATAAGGGGTTTGTTTTTGAACCAGTGCTTTTTGCTTTTCTGAATCCATGATAGTAATGGGTATTACTATCGATTTTTTTTGTCGAATAATGGTAAATTTAACTTCAGCGCCTGTGCGCAAAAAGCCGACAGTATTGACCACCTGTGATGCTGTATGAACTGCTGTGCCGTCAATGTGAGTAATGACATCACCTACATGCATTCCAGCTTTTTCAGCGGGGGAAAAGGGCATCACGGCTGTTACAATTGCGCCTTCTTGATCAGGGAGGTTCATAGCATTGGCAAGAGAGGTTGAAAAAGTTTGCGCTAATATGCCGACAATGCCACGTTCAACTTTTCCATATTTAATGAGTTGCGGGATAACTGCGGTTAACATGTTAGAAGGAATAGCGAAACCAATGCCGATGTTTCCACCACTTTCATCGGAGGTCAGAATTGCAGTATTCATCCCAACGACTTCGCCTTTAGTATTGACTAGCGCGCCACCAGAATTCCCTGGGTTAATCGATGCATCAATTTGAATAAAGTTTTCGTAAGTCTCTAAACTTAATTCACTGCGTTCTAATGCGCTAATAATTCCTGAAGTAACGCTAGTGCCTAATCCAAATGGATTGCCGATGGCATATATTTCATCACCTACTTCTAAGTTATTAGAATTCGCAATCGGGCTATCAGTCAAGTTTGGAGCCGTAATTTTCAATAAAGCAATGTCAGAAGGTTCATCTACGCCGACTTTTGTTGCTGTGTATTGTTGGCCATCTTTTAACGTAACAACAATTTTATCAGCATCTTTAATCACGTGTGCATTGGTAATCACATATCCCTTTTGAGCATCGATAATAATGCCCGATCCTGCGCCGACAAAATGACGCGGGTTATCGTTTTGTTTGTCGCTTTTTCCAGGTGTTTTATTATCAATAACAATATTCGGAGGAAGAATGCCATAAGATTTAACATTCACTACACTGAGAATGGCATGCTTAAGCATGGCAGAAGAGCTTTGTGATGTATTATTCGTAGGTAGCGGTGGCGGGCTTGCTGTTCCCGTAGTGCAAGTGAAGATTAATGATAGAGTTAGTAAACTTTGAGAAACAAAACGAAACATAGATTTTCCTTTCTATTGATATAGAAAATTATAAATAACGAGAATGCTGTAACCAGTTTTTATCAGGGTAGTAAGCGAAAATCAGCGTGCCACCTTCTATATAATTAATAATATTATTGTAAGAAGAGACGGGAAGGGCGAAACAGCCTTCACTGCGTCCAAGACGTCCATACTGATCGATAAAAGATTCATTGGCATATTGTGCGCCATGAACAACAATGCCTCTTTCTTCAACTTTATCATTAATACCTTCCTCGAGTCCTTGTAAGCGCAAAGCATATCCTACTTGTCCATGATAAGGTTGTTTTGTTAAAAATAACCCTAAACTACTTTTGTAACTCCCGGGAGTATTTGAAAATTTTCTAGCATAAAGTAAGCCGCTTCCGCTGCCATGAGTAACAAACGAATAATCCACTAATTCTTGGTTATTTAAGTTTAATATCCACATTCTTTTTTCAGAAGAAGGCAGCGAGTAATCCACAATGGTTAAAATTCCTTTATCGTCTAGGCCTTTTTTTCGTGCGTTATAATACGCATTAATCGCGAGCTCTAATACTTTGGGGTTAATGTTTTTTGCAAGAGGTAACACCATGCGATACAGTGCTTCATTATAACACTGGGCTAAAGAAGCGGAGCTGCTAAAAAAAGAAACTGCTAAAATAACGATGAATTTAGCCAATCTCATTTAATTGCCCCTTCCTTAAGACTAATGTCAACTGGAATGCTACTGAATTTTCTGTGATAGATTAATTGATAGACGATGTCCCAATTAACCGGAATCTGATTTGCGATAGAATAAAAAAGCACATTGCTCACAATCGAAGTATCTGAAAGAGGTAAGTCGTCTTGAACAATTCCTTTTTGTTTTGGATGAGCTTCCAGATAGAGTTGGTTGTTGAGCACGCCTACATCAAAAGATTGGCGAAAAGTTCGAATAAGGGTTTTATCTGGGACAGAATAATAGAGCTGTTCAATATCTTCAGGCAAAACACGTAAACAGCCTGAGCTTACTTGATCACCAACGCCATAAGGGCGATTCGTACCGTGCATTAAATATCCTGGCTTGGAAGTATAAAGTGCGTATCCTCCCAAAGGATTCTTTATATCAGGCTCAACAATGTTCGGTAGCGTAATGCCCAATGTTTCTTGAGTGCTGACTCTCACTGAGGTGGGTGGGTGCCAACGAGGATCTTTAGCTTTTCTTACAATATATCCACTAAAAGTAGGAGTGTCCCAAGCTTCATTTCTATAATTTAATCCTTCTTTGCCTATGCCTATTGGGAAAGTCATTACGATGGGCATATCTTCCGGAAAATAAAACATACGATAAGCGCTCAAGTTGATGACAATCCCTTTCCAGGGTTTTGGTGGCAAAATAAACTGGTGGGGAATGATAATTTTTGTGCCGGGCAGCAGTCGCTGATCAGATAAAATTTCAGGATTGGCTGACTGTATTTCTTGAAATCCAACATCATATCGACGCATTAACAAGCGTAAAGTATCCCCTGGTTTTGAGGTAACAATACTGATTTCCCCAATAAGCGTATTATTTTCTTCAGGAAGTGCATAGGTAAGTGCTTGGCTTGCCAAAGGCATCGCTAAAAGTGTGCTCGCTAAAATGATTCGAGAAAACTTAGTCAATAAATTCATTATGTTATCGTTCCTGGAGAGTATTATTTGGGCGCATTCTTATTTGTATCGTATTTTAAACAGATAAGCAAATTTTGCATATCTTGGGGAAGTGGTGCTTTCCAAGTTAATTGCTCGTGAGTGATGGGATGCTCTAAAGTTAATTCTGCAGCATGCAGCGCTTGACGTTTAAAGTTGCGTAATTCATGAATGAGCTCTTCTGTCGCTTTCGGAGGTAGTTTAAAGCGCCCACCATAAACCGGGTCGCCCACTACTGGATGGCGTATATGCGCCATATGGACACGAATTTGATGAGTTCGTCCTGTCTCTAACATAACTCGTACATGAGTATGTTCTCGAAAACGTTCAATAAGTCGAAAATGCGTGATGGCAGGTTTACCGTCATTGACCACAGCCATTCTTATGCGATGTTTAGGATGCCTTCCCATGGGGGCATTAATGGTTGTTCCACTGATGCATGGTCCCCAAATAACCGCTTCATAGGTTCTCTTAACTTCGTGGTGCTGCATAAGATCTATTAAGTAAGTATGTGTTTCTATGGTTTTAGCAATGACCATTAATCCGCTGGTTTCTTTATCAAGGCGGTGAACTATGCCGGCTCTTGGAAGAAACTCTAAGGACGGGAGATAGTGTAAAAGGGCATTCAGTAGTGTGTGATCTTGATTGCCAGCGCCAGGATGTACAACTAATCCTGCTGGTTTATTGATGACCAGTAACTCTTCGTCCTCAAAAACAATGTTTAAAGGTAAAGATTGTGCTTGATTACTCAGTTGTGATTCTAAAGTGGCGTCTATGGTAATAATATCGCCTTCAGTAACGGGGTCTTTAGGCTTTGCAGGCTTACCATTTTGCAACAGTTTTTCTTCCAAAATCCATTGTTTGATTAAGTTTCTTGAATATTGGTTCAATAATTGACTCACCGTGGCATCAAGGCGTTTGCCTTGAAATTCGACGGGAAGGGTTAAGCGATGTGAAATGGATTGGATCATGAATGTTGGCCTGGATTTTTTCTAATTAAATGCTATAGTCGACATCAATTTTGCCCTAAAAAGCTGCGTATTGAAAGGATAAAACGTGTTCAAACAAATCAATGTCATTGTCGCAAACGTTTTTTTTGCTGTAATTCTAACAGCTTGCTCATCCGCGAACCTTAGCCCGGCTGAAAAATATGCCAAGGTTCCTGAACAACAATTATTTCAGCAAGCGGTAGAGGACATTTCTTCTCGCAATTACAATGATTCTGTTGAAAAGTTTGAAGCTTTAGATGCTCGTTATCCATTCGGTGAATATGCTGAGAAGGGCCAGCTATATATTATTTATTCTTACTATCAAGGTGACAAAATTCCAGAAGCCTTGCTTTCTTCTGAGCGGTTTGTGCATTTGCATCCGGATAGCCCGCATGTGGATTATGCGTATTTTATGAAAGGGTTGCTGAATTATCAGCAAAATCTCGGTATTTTTGATAAATACTTCGCAGCTAATTTAGCAACACGCGATCTTGCTGCGGCAAAAACTTCCTTTGTTGATTTTAGTGTATTAGCGGAGTCTTACCCGAAGAGCGCTTACCGTGATCCAGCGATTCAGTACATGATCTATCTACGCAATTTGATGGCAAGCCAACAAACACAAATAGCGCAGTTCTATTTTAATAGAAAGGCTTATGTAGCGGCGATTGAACGTGCCAATATTGTTATTACTCAATATCAGGGCGCACCTTCTGTTAAACAAGCGCTGACTATTGCGATGAAGTCTTATAAAAAGTTACAGTTAGACGATTTAGCGAAAACCTATCAAATGGTGTTGGACTATAATTATCCAGCTAAAAAGTCTACGTAAATCTAGAGTATCACCCCTGCCCTTATTTTTTAAATAACCCTTGAGGTTATTTTATTATTAATTATAATAACCTTAAAGGTTAAGGGGGTTCAGTTGTACATTAAATTTCAGGTCAATGCAAATAAAGAGCTTATTCTTTCTTTTAAGGAGAGATAATATGAGCAAACAGCAGTGTTTGTTATGTGGTGAATATGCTTTAGAGCATAAAGTTAAGCCAATGGTCTACAAGTATAAAAGCAGAGAGTTTATTATTGACCAGCCTGCGCAATGGTGTGAGACCTGTGGTGAGGGAGTTATCAACAGTGAGGATAACAATAAAGTGGTTTCATTGATTCAAGCTGAAAAGTCTCGTATTGACGGGCTGTTGACGCCAACAGAAATTAAACAAGTTAGACAAAAATTAAAGTTGACTCAGAAAGATGCCGCGGCACTATTTGGTGGCGGCATAAATGCATTTAACCGTTACGAAAAAGGAAAACTGCCTGTACCGCGTCCCCTAAGTCAATTATTGACACTTCTAGGTAATCATCCTAATCAGCTTCAAGAGCTTTTGAACTAAATTCCCAAATTCACTTTCATAAATTTACGCGTATTTTTAGCAGAAGTATTGAACGCTTCACTGTCCAGCTCAGTGCCATACGCAATTACCCAGCCTTTATAATTCATGGTTTTTAACGTTCTAAACAAACTATCAAAATTCAGTGAGCCTTTTCCTAGGTCGGTAAATAAACCAGCATCTTTAGCAGAAAGATAAGAGGTTTGTTCTTTTTTCACCTTATTAAGTACGCGGTTATCGACATCTTTAAGATAAATATAGTTGACTCTATCTGAGTACTTGCGCAAGACAACAACAGGATCAATGCCTAATACGGCAAAGTGACCGGTATCAATCAGAAGCGATACAGTGGATGGATCAGTTTTCTCCATTAATCTGGCAATTTCTTGTTCAGAATGAATAACCGTGCCAATACGTGGTTGATATACTACCTGCATACCAGCTCCACTCGCTAATGTACCAATTTTATTAAGTCCTTCGACTAATAATTTAAACTGCGCCGGAGAAGCAACAGGCTGGTGGCTTAGCATAGCGGTCATGCTATTTTGAAAAGTATTATTAGCATATTCACAGACAATAATACGTTTAGCGCCTATGGCATTAAGAAAATGCATCTGGTCAAGAAAACGATTTATAGTGTCATTAAAGCGATTTTTATCACTAAAATAGCTATGAAACTGCGAACTAGAAATTTTTATTCCATGTTGTTTTAAACTATTTTTTAATAGAAATGGATCTTGTGGAAACTGTTGTGATAGCTCGCAGCCATGAAAATTGGCTTTGCTGATGCTGCCCATCGCATCATCTAAAATGCGGGCGCTAAAATTATTTTGCCAAGCAAGTGGAGCGATGCCGAGTTCGATGGAAGGGAAGGGGTGCTGCATATATAACCTCAATCATTATCTCGTTAAACAGTATATAGGGACACTTGAGTTTATTTCAACCTTTGTATTTTTGAGTGATCGGATAGCGACGATCACTTCCAAAGGCTTTATGATGAACCCGAACACCTGGAGGCGCTTGTTGTCGTTTATATTCATTTAAATGAATAAGCTTGATGATATCTTTGACAAGCGCTTCGTCAAATCCCTTGCATACAATCTCTTTAATACTTAGATCTTCGTCTAAATATAAGGCTAGGATTTGATCTAAAATAGGATAAGGTGGTAAGCTGTCTTCATCTTTTTGATTGTCTCTTAATTCGGCACTAGGTGGCCTTACGAGAATATTACTCGGTATAATTTCTTGTGCGCTATTAATGTCTTCCGCTAATTCATACACAGTAGTTTTATACATATTTTTTAAGACAGCAAATCCACCGGCCATATCGCCATATAATGTTGCATAACCCACAGCCATTTCGCTGCGGTTGCCTGTAATGAGTACAAGAGAACCTTGTTTATTTGAGAGCGCCATTAAAAGTGTCCCGCGACAACGCGCTTGAAGATTTTCTTCGGTTTTATCAACGGGTAAATTTTTAAATTGTTCCGAAAGTGTAGTGAGAAAAGCATCAAAGCATTCTGTAATAGGCAAAACTTGGTGTTTAATTTTCAAATTTTTTGCGAGCTTTTCTGCATCCTCTAAACTCATTTGAGCCGTATATTTTGATGGCATCATCACTGAACTAACATTCTCTGAGCCTAATGCATCTACTGCTATGGCGAGTGTCACGGCAGAATCAATGCCGCCTGAAGATCCTACGATAACATTTTCAAAGCCATTTTTTCGTGCGTAGTCACGAATGCCGAGCTTTAGAGCGTTGTATATATTGGCAATAGGTTGCCGGGGCAGGTTTGGTGCCTGTCCATTTTGCAGGGCAGGGACAAGGCCGGCCCCTATATCGAAAAATTTATTATCACCATTAAACTGAAAAACCCCCAATGCTTCTTCAAAACAAGGCAATTGCATCACAGTTCTTCCAGAGGCATCCATCAGCATTGAATCACCATCAAAAATTAATTCATCTTGTCCGCCTACACAATTCACATAAAGAATAGGCAAGGCATATTTTTGAGTGCGTGATTGCAGAATATGCATTCTTTTTTCGTGTTTATCAATTTCAAAAGGAGAGGCATTTAACGAAATGATGATTTCAGCATCGGCTTTTTTTAATTGAGTCACCACTTTTTCTATCCAAATGTCTTCACAAATGGCAATTCCCAGAGATCTGCCATTGAGTTGAATAACACAGGGAGTATCACCGGGTGTAAAATAACGGTTTTCATCAAACACGCCATAATTCGGTAGCTCTTGTTTATAATAAACCGTGTGTATTTTTCCATTCTGAATGAAAGCAGCCGCATTTTTTAATACAGCACCCTCTAAAAACGGTACGCCAACTAGTGAACTTATATTTGGCGTAGCTGTTGCATAAGATAATAAAGTATTGCGCGCTTGATCAATAAAATCTTTGCGCAACAACAGGTCTTCTGGCGGATAGCCACACAATGCTAATTCAGGAAAAACGATTATATCAGCCACATATTTCTCTCTAGCTTCATTTGCAAAAAGCTGCATTTTTTTGCTATTGCCCTCAATATCGCCGACAGTCGAATTCATTTGCGCAAAAGCAATTTTTAAAAATACAGTGTTCATGATGTTTCATCCTTGAAAGAGTAGGAAAATGGAAGCAGGGAAATCTCTTGGCCACTTTCTATTTTAGGGTGATTATTTTCAATGGTATTTACAAATAATAACAAGGTTTTATCTTGATCAACATAATAATCTACAATAATCCCTGTATCTTCGCCTAAGACGTTAACAATTGTTTCCCCTAATGATAGAAAAACAGTATTTGGTAGGGCGCCAAGATACATATGATGTTTTAGTTTTCCTTTAAAATGTAAACGAGAAATTATTTCCTGGCCTAAATAACAGCCCTTTTTAAAACTGATTGCGCCATCAATTAAATGTAAATTCAAGCGTTGTGCAATAATTTTCTCGCTTGTTTCAGGATAAATACTTGGGATGCCATTAAGAATACAAGTTTTTTTATCATTGCATTGTAGGGGCGGGTCTTGTGTCTGCCCTGCATCGTCAATCCAGGAGAGGGTACATTTAGAAAATTTCGCATATTTCTCTAAATGAGAAAATACAATATTTTTCATACACTCTGGAATAAGCAACAGAAAATCTTGATCATTTTTCATAATAACGTGAGCAATAAAAATCACGCGCCCTTGAAGATTACAACATGCAGTAATTTGCGGCGCACTTTCTTTTAAGTCATTAATATTGCAAGTTAATTGTCCTTGCAAAAATGCACGTGCTCCAATGCCGCTACATTCTATTACACAATCAGCCATTTATTACTCCAGAAAAATGATCAAATATAATTTAATATTTCTAGGGGTGACTTAATCCATGCGAATGGTGGAAACTTACCGTTAATAATATCCTGCGTGCCGTAACCATAATCGACGGCTAATGATGTCAATTTTGCATGGTGCGCCGCTTCCATATCGATAACAGTATCTCCAACAAACAAGCATTGCGATGGCTGTATTTCAATTTGTTGACAAGCATGCAATAAAGGTTCCGGGGCAGGCTTGGGGTAGCCTGTTGTATCACAACCCACAATGCATTGTGCATTTTGTAATAATTTAAAATGATTGACGGCCTGTTTAGCACCTGCTTCGGTCTTATTCGTCACAATCCCCCAAGTGATCTGTCGTGTATTAAGTTCTGCAAGCAATTCTGCCATACCTTCAAAAAGAGTAGTACTATTATGCGCCTCCTTGGTATAGGCCTCTCTGAAAGCATCTCTAAATTCGATTAAATCAATAGTGGGAAGATATTCTGGAAGAAGCTCTTTAAGAATAGTTTCAGAGCCATAGCCAATTGCACGCCGTGCTTCCGCAAGAGTGAATTCTTTTTTAGGATGATAGCGTTGCACCACTTTATTCAACGCCATGGTTAAGTCGTGAGCGGTATCAAGAATTGTTCCATCAAGATCAAAAAGAATCGCCTGATGTTTTTTAAGATTGACGTTCTGCATAGACAAGATAGTTCACCTTAATGTTGTTGCTAAGAAAATATTCTTTCGTTAGAGGATTATACCCCATACCCGACATCGTTTTTAATGTGATGCCTGAATTGAAACACCAGGTTTGCAACTCAGAAGGTTTGATAAAGCGCTTATATTCATGGGTGCCCTTGGGTAAAAGCTTTAACACATGTTCGGCGATAACTAATGCACTAACAAAAGCGATAGGGTTACGGTTGATAGTAGAAAAGAAAATTTTTCCACCTGGTTTCAGTAAATTGCTGAGTGTCTTAATTAACGCGTCAGGGTCAGGGACATGTTCCAATAATTCCATGCACGTAATCACATCAAATTTTCCGACTTTGACATCTCGTTTTTCCGCAATATTGCTCGTGAGATCCACGTTTTTTGAAAGATAGTCTTCGGCAGTACATGCCAAATAGTCTACTTTAACGTTTGTTTCCGCTGCATGGATCTTAGCGACTTGAATCAAGCTGTCATTGGCATCAATACCAGTCACATTTGCTTTTTGATTAGCAAGAGCTTCAGCAAGTATTCCTCCGCCACAACCAACGTCTAAAATAGTTAAATTTTCAAGACTGCCAAGATGTTTTTGGATAAAGTTCAGTCTTAAGGGATTGATGTCGTGTAGAGACTTCAATTCGCCGTTTTTACTCCACCATGTGGCAGCGTATTGTTTGAACTTGTTGAGTTCATTCGCATCAAAATTTTCAATCATAAATACAGATTCCATTTTTATTCGTAATGTGACCACATTCGTAAAATTTTAACAATTCTTTCTTGTTCTAGCACTTCATAAACTAAGCGATGTTGTATGTTAATTCTTCTGGAAATAGCTCCGCCAAGATCACCTATTAACTTCTCATAGGCAGGTGGATTTTGGTAAGGATCTTTTTCAATGGTGGCTAAAAGTTCTATGATTTTGTTTTTCAAGCCACCAGCGCTGGCTTTCTTTGCGTCTTTGCTCGCTTGTTTCGTGTAATGTAGTTGATACATTACCAGTCCAAGGTTTTGCTGCAATGGCTGATGGGAGTTTGTAGCCCTTCTTTTATAGATTCCTTCATGCCAGGAATTGAGGATAGATATAGGGTTTCTTGAATAGCTTCCCAATCACTTTGAGAGACTAAAACAGCATTATTGTGCTTACCAGTAATAATCACGGGTGTGTGTGATTGAGCTGTTTCATCAATCAAACGGTACAAGTTAGTTCTAGCTTGTGTCGCTGACATTATGGTCTGCATGATCTTACCCTAATAGTAATAATTGTTTAGCGTCAATCATAGCGTACGCGTTAGCGTACGTCAAGTGAATAAGACATTATTATTTTTTATCATTCTCGACCATTTCTAATTTTTCAATTTTACTGAATCTACTCGTAATTTTTTTTGCAGACTTATTCACATCATCCGCATCATCGCGTGCTTGATCAATATGTTTCACTAAAGTATCCATGCGTTTTTGAAAACGTGAGAAATCTACGCCTAGATCGTTAAGATGTTTTTGAATGATATGAATTTGCTCGCGAGTATCCGCATCTTTCAGTACGGCGCGTGCGGTGGTGAGTATCGCCATCATCGTGGTCGGTGAGACAAACCATACGCGTTTCTCATAAGCAAACTCGACAATATCCGGATAATGTGCATGAATATCAGAAAAAATAGTTTCAGCAGGAATAAACATCATCGCACCATCAGCAGTTTCGCCGGGGATTAAATATTTCGACGCGATATCTTGAATATGTAATTTTAAATCCTGTCTAAACTGTTGGCGTAATTGCTTCATGCTTAATTCAGAACTGTTTTCTGCAAGACTTAATTTTCGATAGGTTTCTAAAGGAAATTTGGCGTCAATGACGACATTGCCTGTGGGCTCAGGTAAAAACAAAATGCAGTCACAGCGTTTCTCATTGCTTAAAGTATGTTGTAGTGAATAAGTATGTGCAGGCATTAAGTTTTTGACCAATGCAGAAAGTTGCACTTCTCCAAAAGCGCCTCTAGAACGTTTATCATCTAAAATGGATTGCAAACTAACAACATTGGATGAAAGTTCGGTAATTTTCTTTTGTGCTTCATCGATCATGGCTAATCGTTTTACTACATCGGTAAATGTTGCGTTGGTTTTTTCAAATCCTTCAGAAAGACGGCCTTCCACTTTGCCGCTAATTAATTGCAACTGTTCGTTGTTTTGTCGTGTGAGAGATTCGAGGCGCTGATGAATACTCTGTGTATTGGCTTCTAAAAATTGGGTCAGCTGTTGTCGGACATCTTGCATTGAGGATTGCAAACTAGTGTGAAAGTTTTTTTGTGAATCAATCTCACGTTCAGTTATTTTTTGTCGATGATCTGCGAGTGATAATTTCATTTCTTCGCGCAATGAATGCAATTCTTTAAGCTGCTCTTTTCCTTCGCGGGTAATAATGGGTATTAATAAAATAACCCCAATAATAATCATACAAAGTAAAATAATAGTTAACGTCATGATTTAGCCTTTTGAGTAGTGTGTTGGTCTAGTGAAAACAAGGGAACTGTCTTCGTCCAAATAGCATGATTGGTCGGGGTGTTGAGTTGAGGGTAAGTATTAATAACCCTTTCCCATGATTCTTCGGGGTGTTTGATTAAATATTGATTGGCTTCTTGCAATGCATCTAAAAAAGCCTGTCTTTCATGAGTTTTTTCTCCAGTATGTGCAACGTAAATAAGCTCGCTATACGATGCAATCCCAAAGTCTTCAGGGTAAAACATTTTTGGCAAAAAATCATGTTGTTGTAAAACCACAGGCTCAACATTGCGCATCATGCCAGCTGCCACATCGATTTTTCCCATCATTAATGCTTGTGTAAGACTATAGTGAACATTGATGAGTGTGACATCGTTAACAGTCAATCCGCCAGATTTCAAAACAGCTTTTAATAGCGGAAATTCATTAGCGCTATCACTGTAACCTAAGCGTTTTCGTTTTAAATCTTGTGGGGAATTAATGCCCGAGGCAGGTAAATAAATATAGCGCATGATTTGAGTTTTTTTTCCGCGCATATGCTTTGCCATTTCCAAATAATGCACGGGTATTTTCTTGAAACCATCAAATAATGCAGATGTCATTGGAAAAAAAGTCATCATCACTACCATAGTAATTTTTGATCCAATACCAAACCCCAACCAGAGTACTAATATTGGTGCAATGGCGAAAGTAGGAAGTGCCTGACTCAATAATATTAAGGGTAGAAGAAATAATCGCAAAGGGCGGATTATTATCAATAAAATAGCGAAAAGCATGCCAAATAAAGCGCCTAATAATAATCCTAAAATTGTTTCAAATAAAGTAATAGAGGCTTGGTATATAATTATTGAGAAAGATCGCACTAGAGCAGTAAAAACTTCTAAGGGAGTTGGAAGAATATAATTAGGCAGATAAAATATTGATACAATCTCTTGCCAGAATAGAATAATTAAACTTAGGCTTATGGTTGCGCGAAAAAAACAATTTTTCATGCCTCTTCTCTTGCATGATGTTTTGCTAGCAGTAATTTTTCCATAAGCACTTCATAATTCTGTGCGACTTCATGATCATCTAATTTTCTTGGCATAGCGGAGTAAAGTTGTAAAACATCATCATAGTGGACAGGTTTTCCTTTTAGCACAATAATTTGATGACATAAACGCAAAGCTTCTAAAGGATCATGGGTTACTAAGACAACGGTTTTTTCAGTAAAATATTTTTGCGCGCAATCTTGAATTTCTTGTTTAGTAATCGCATCTAAACTACCAAAAGGTTCGTCCATCAATACAATATCGCTTTCTTCATAAATAGTACGAGCAATAATTGCACGTTGACATTGACCGCCAGAAAGCTGTCTGGGATATTTGATGCCTTGACTTGCTAAGCCCATTTCTTGCAGTAAATTCCGGGCTTTTATTCTAGATGAAGAAGTGACTTCGCCCCGCAATAGATCTCCAATCAATACATTATCTGAGATATTCAGCCAAGGTAGGAGGGTGCTGGCTTGAGGCAACAGTGCAACGCGTAACTCTGGTGATTTTAATTGAATTTGTTTGGCAATGGCATGAAGCAAAGTGCTTTTTCCTACCCCTGAAGGCCCTAAAATTCCTAACCAGCGATTTTTTGGGATGGGTAGGCAAAAGTCTTCAAAAAGGAACTCTGATGTAGGATATTTGAAAGAAAATTGTTCAAATAAATAGCTGTTTAATAAAGTCATGTCGTATAACCTCTTGGAGGAGCACAAGATAACACGTTCCTTGACTCTTGCTAAGTGCTTTATGGGATGGTATGTTACGTCCTCTTTTTAGGCGCGTAGCTCAGTGGTAGAGCATCACCTCGACAAGGTGGGGGTCGTTGGTTCGAAACCGATCGCGCCTACCAATTATCCTGCAGTAGGTATTTATTCATGTCAGCCTCCCCGTGGACGCAGCAATGGCAAGAGTCGTTCAAACAAGTCGATGATTTACTCAATTACCTAGATTTATCCCGAAAAAATATAGTAGTTTTAGGCCAAGTTGATGCTTTTTCATTACGTGTGCCGCGTGCTTTTGCAGATCGAATGGAAAAAGGTAATCCTGACGATCCTTTGCTCAAGCAAATTTTGCCTCTTTCACAAGAATTAGAGGCCGTTGCTGGTTTTACAAAAGACCCACTTGCTGAAGAAAAAGCGAATCCTTTGCCCGGGTTATTGCATAAATATCATGGTCGAGTATTGTTAACGTTAAGCGGTGCGTGTGCGGTGCATTGTCGTTACTGTTTCCGACGTCATTTTCCGTATAAAGAAAATAATCCAGGCACAAAAGGTTGGGAGCCTATATTTGAATATTTGACTAATCACTCGGAAGTTACTGAAGTCATATTAAGTGGTGGTGATCCACTTTCAGTCGATGACTCAATGCTAGAAAATTTTATCCAGCGCTTAGAAACAGTTTCTTCGGTTAAATATTTACGAATTCATACACGATTGCCAGTGGTTATTCCGGCGCGGATTACTGAAAAATTATTAGAAATTTTCAGAGCAACGCGTTTTCGTGTCACGATGGTTTTGCACAGTAACCATGCTAATGAATGGGATGCGTCACTTGAACTGCCAATGCAACAGTTAAAAGCCAGTGGAGTGACTCTTTTAAATCAAGCCGTATTATTACGTGGTGTGAATGATGCTGTACACAGTCAGTTGGATTTAAGTTATCGCTTATTTGATTATGGCATTCTTCCTTATTATCTTCATTTGCTAGATAAAGTATCCGGTGCAGCACATTTTGACGTAAGCAAAGTAGATGCGATCAGTTTAATGCATGGAATGATTGATGTATTACCGGGTTATTTAGTGCCGAAATTAGTGTATGAAGCACCGCATCGTGGCAGTAAAATCCCCGTAGATTTAGGATTGGATCATGCCTGAATTGCCTGAAGTTGAAACAGTCCTGCGTGGCTTAAAGACGGTGCTTATGCAACAACAGGTAAGCGATGTGGTTGTTCGTTGCGATAAATTGCGCTGGCCGATTACGGCGAATTTAAAATCAATATTAATGCGCCAACAAGTTCTAGCGCTTGCAAGACGAGGCAAGTATTTGTTGATTCATTTAACCAAGGGTACGCTCATCATTCATTTAGGTATGTCGGGTCGCTTGTGTGTTTTGACGAATGCTTTACCGCTTAAGCCTCATGACCATGTGGATGTTGTTTTCTCTGATCAGTTGCTATTACGTTATAACGATCCAAGGCGTTTTGGAGCAATTCTGTGGACAGATGAAGATCCTTATCAGCATGTGCTGCTTAAAAAACTCGGCCCTGAGCCATTTGATTCTGCTTTTACAGCAAAATATTTATTTGAAACAACTTCTTCAACACGTGTCGCTATTAAAGCGTTAATAATGAATCACCATATGGTAGTAGGCGTTGGTAATATTTATGCTGCGGAAGTTTTATTTCTTTCCGGCATTCATCCAGCAACGTTAGCGAATCAAATATCATTAGAGCAATGTCGATTGCTGGTAAAATTTATCAAGCAAGTATTAAAAAAAGCGATTGAACAAGGTGGAACGACCTTAAAAGATTTTGTGAATAGCCAGGGAAAGCCAGGCTATTTTTCACAAAAGTTAAAAGTCTACGGACGAGAAGGGCTGCCATGCGTATCTTGCCAATCTCTTGTGCAATCTATCACTTTAGGGCAAAGAACTAGCGCCTTTTGTCCCGTCTGTCAAAAAGCTCCTAAAATACGCTAAGTATTATTTTTCCATTCACGAATAGTGGCAAAAACTTCAACTGTATTATAAATTGGCTTTCCTATCCTGTGTTCTGCGGATTCAATCACTGCTGGAATAGCAGCACGCAAAAATGGATTGACCTTTTTTTCTAGCCCCAGCATTGAGGGTAAGCTTGGTTGTCCTTCATTACGGTAATGAGTGACTTTTGTAATATAATCATCAATATCTGAATTATCTGGCTCAACTAATTTGGCAAATTTCAAATTGGGAAGAGTATATTCGTGTCCGCAATAAATTTTTGTATTATCTGGCAAGTTGGCTAATTTCGTTAGTGAGTGATACATTTGTTGAGGTGTTCCCTCAAAGATTCTGCCGCAACCTGCAGAAAACAAAGTGTCGCCACAAAAAAGTAAATTTTCTTCTTCGCAATAAAATGCAACATGTTCTAAAGTGTGCCCAGGAATAAACAGTATTTTAAAATGAAGATGGCATTCTGGCAGAAAAATTATTTCTGCATCCTGCACCGTATGCGTGGCATGTATAGAATCATGTTTTGGCCCATAAACAGTGATATTGAACTTTTCTCGTAATAATTTCACGCCACCACAATGGTCATAATGATGATGGGTAACGAGAATTCCGACCAGTTGGTAATCATGATGAATGCAAAACTCAAGAACAGGATTAGCATCGCCTGGATCGATGACCCAAATGGTTTTTTTGTCAGCGTTAATAATTGCCCAAATATAATTGTCATTAAATGCTTTGATGGGCTCTATCTGAATCATAATTTATTCTGTATTAGTGTATGGATAATATCTGGATCTGCTAGTGTAGAAATATCTCCTAAATCATCATCTCCATTAGCGATTTTTCGGAGTAATCTGCGCATGATTTTTCCTGAGCGCGTTTTTGGTAAATCGTTGGCAAATTGAATATGCTCCGGCACTGCAAATGCTCCGATTTCTTTTTTTATTTGATCTTTAAGTGCGCTTTTCAAAGTGTCAGTAGGAATTTGATTTTGTTTTAATATCACAAACGCATAAATGCTTTCACCTTTAATTGCGTGTGGAATAGAAACCACGGCTGCTTCAGCAACACGATGATCATCGACTAGCGCACTTTCTACTTCTGCTGATCCCACGCGATGTCCAGAAACTTTGATGACATCGTCGACTCGACCTGTAAGCCAATAGTACCCATCGTCGTCTTGATGCGCGCCATCTCCTGTGCAATATTTATTTTTTACTTGTGATAAATATGTGGTAATAAAACGTTGATGATCGTTATAGATACTGCGCATTTGTCCTGGCCAAGAAGCTTCAATATAAAGCTCACCCTCAACTAGAGTGGGTTGAATTCCAAAAAAAGGCAGCGTCGCAGAGCCTGGTTTTAGGTTGGTAATACCTGCTATGGGGGTAATTAAAAATCCACCGGTTTCTGTCTGCCACCAAGTATCCATAATGGGGCAGTGCCCATTGCCAATTACGTGAAAATACCATTCCCATACTTCTGGATTAATGGGTTCTCCAACAGAGCCTAAGCATCGTAAGCTTGTGCGCCAAGTCGATTTTACAGGTTCATCACCTGCTGCCATTAGGGTGCGTAATGCGGTAGGAGCTGTGTAAAAAATATTAACTTGATATTTATCGACAATTTGCCAATAGCGCGACATGTCGGGATAATTAGGAACACCAGCAAAAATAACGCTAGTGGCTCGATTGGCGAGCGGACCATAAACCACATAGGAATGTCCTGTGATCCAGCCTATATCTGCTGTACACCAGTAAACTTCGCCAGGTTGATAATCGAATACGGTTTGAAAGCTTACCATTGAATACAACAAATATCCGGCGTTGGTATGCAGAATTCCTTTTGGTTTTCCTGTAGATCCTGAAGTGTATAAAATAAACAATGGGTCTTCAGCGTCCATTTCTTCACAGGGGCAACAAGTGGGTTGCTGCGAAACTAAGGTGTAGTAGTCATGATCACGATCATCATTCCAAGTTTCTGTGCTTTTTTGAGATTGGTTGACGACAATAACTGTATGAACATCGCAGCAGTGTTTTAATGCCTCATCAACATTCTTTTTTAAAGGTATTTTTTTTGTGCCTCGTTCTGTTTCATCTGCTGTAATAATGCATTTGCAGTCAGCATCAGTAATTCGGTTTGCTAAAGCGTCAGAGGAAAATCCACCAAATACCACTGAGTGAACCGCTCCAATGCGTGCGCAAGCCAGCATGGCGATAGCGGCTTCCATAATCATCGGCATGTAAATACACACTCTATCGCCTTTGGTAACCCCGCGAGATTTTAAGGCGTTAGCTAGCTGACAAACTGCAAGATACAACTCACTGTAGCTTAGACTGGAGGATTCTCTTGGTGTGTTACCTTCCCACAATAATGCTTTTTCATCGCCATGTTTTTCTACGTGTCTATCAACGCAGTTATAGCAAGCATTTAATTTTCCGCCACGAAACCATGAAATATCTCCTTTTTCAAAAGATCCTTCAAAAACTTGTTCCCAGGGTTGAAACCAAGCTAATTTCTTGGATTGCTCCGCCCAAAAGCCAGCCGGATCTTGAATGGATTGCGCATAAAGTGCATCAAATTCGATTTTGTCATAAGGGGCTGTTTTTCTATGGTAGAGATTAGCTGGGTAGCAATGCATAACATTTTCCTTGTCAATTCATTCATAAGAGTTTCTTCACTCCTTAGGCAAAAGTCAATATAATGAGCTTAATGTGGTATTATTTAGCATGTATATGATTCGGAGTACAAATGAAACAGCATCGAATTCTTCTGATTGATGGTATTTCGCGATGGCCAATGGGTATCGAGTTTTACCAAGCTCTCAAAGGGGTGTTTAGCGAAACATATTATTTAAGTCAAAAAAATTTTGACCGAAAATATTTGTATAATATTAGAAGGATGTTTTCTAAAATGCGCGGAGATAAGCCTAAAGAATATGTTCATCCTAAGCTTATCTTTTCGCAGCTAAAAGAAAAAATAACTGAAATTAGGCCTACTATCGTTGTTGTTCTTGGATTCAGTCATCACCTTGTTCATCAAGAGCACTTAAAAGCACTAAAAGAAAAACTTGGTTTTCAGCTTATTCTTTGGGATACGGATAGCGCGAATTATGGTCAGAGCGTTGAGTTATTTGAAGACTATATTCAACGTGAATTTATGCGCTATGATAAAATTTTTTCTTTTTCATCGGCAATAACGCGTTATATGAAGCAGATTGATCTTGTTCCTTGTGAACATCTTCCTTTTGGAGCTATTATTTATAATAAGCTAGGCCCGTCTCTAGAAAAAAATATTGATGTATGTTTTTCTGGCCTTCCTAATGTGCGTAGATTGTTTTTATTATCGGGAATAGAAAGGGAAAATCTTTGTATAATAGGGAAAAAATGGGAAAGAATTAGAAAAATTATTCCTGATAAAATAAAAAATTCTTGTTTATATAAGGATTGTCTTGGTGATGAGCTCTATCAGACAATGCTGCGTTCAAAAATCATTGTTAATATTACTAATGCTTATTTTTATGGTATTGATTCTGGAGTTAATTTGCGTGTTTTTGAAGCCTTGGCATTAAAATGTTTTTTATTAACTGACGACTATCCAGAAGTGCGCCATTTGTTTGAGCCAGGAAAAGAAATCGAAACCTATTCTAGCTATGAAGAATTTATCGATAAAGCATCTTTTTATAGTAAAAATGACGATGCTAGAAATAAAATTGCTGCAGCGGGGTATGAAAAATTTATTAATAATTATACTTGGGGCCATCAAGCAAAGAAAATGCTTGGTTTATTAGGAGTGGCATATTGAGCGAGGTCGTTGAATATAATCAATTAGTGGCATTTTTAAAAAATGCGAGTTTATTTGAAATTTATCGCATTTCTAGTGCTATTCGAAATGAGCTTGAAAATCCCTATAGAATTGCAGCCGTCAAGGAAAAGCTAAAAGAAGGAGATTATATTGAATATCTTGATGCCAATACCAATGTATTAATACGAGCTTGTGTGTTAAAAAAACAGCAAAAGAAAGTGTTAGTTCAAAATTCCTGTGATCTCAAACAATGGCTTATTCCCTATCATTGGCTGAAGCTAGATAGCCGAGAATTTGATTTTAGAAATCCAGCGCAAAAAGGCTTGCATAAAAATGAACTCAGTGTCGGGCAGTGGGTAGGATTTAATAATAAAAATGGCGAAGTGGTGGTGGGGCGCATACAAGGTTTAAATCAAAAAACAGTGTCCCTCATCACGGCGATGGGGCATCGTTGGCGCGTGGCTTATCAATTGCTTTATACCATTATCGACGGCGAGACAAATGAAAATGTAGTTATAAAAAATATCGAATGAACAGGAGAATAAATAATGAGAATTGCACATACGATGATTAGGGCTCTATCAAAAAATAGCTTAAACTTTTTCGCGCAGTAAATGATACTCATGAGTGCTGCCCCGTCATGTTGATCAATCACAGGGGCTGAGGAAGCTTTATCCAAAATTCATGTTTCTGAGAAAAATAAAAACAAAATTATTGTATCCGCTACATAAACCAGGGCGGGTGTCACGCCAGCGCAGGCTGGGGCCTAGTCAGCATTTTTAACTCATTGATAAGACTAGGTTCCTGCCTTCGCAGGAATGACACTTCGTTTGGTTGCCATTAAATTTGTAGGGGATACAAATTATTCAAAACAAAAAAAAATGTTAACGCGTCGTGCCGCTCATCCTCGCAAAGTTACGCGATGCTCTATTTTACCGCAGCGCGCGCTCTATCATGGGTCTCCGCGTTTCTGTCTGAGAGAGGAGGTGTTTTTTCTCAAAGACCTTACATAGAAGCTTAAGCACATAAGATGTTCCTGAGCCATTCTCTTGTCCTGTGTAAGCCATCACAATAGGCTTAATTTCTCTCCAAGTTATTTCAGTTGAATTTTTCAATAATTTTTTAAGTTTTGCAATTTCTGAGCTGCCACTGATTTGAAAAAAATAATAGCAACTTCTTTTGTTTCTTATATTCTCATAAATATAAAGAATGTTTTTCAATTGTGTCGCGGAGATAGTAGTCCAGCTTTCATCTAAAGGATCTGCGAGACCGCTTGAAATGAACAGTTGAGATATTGTATAAGCCTAGAAACCGCAGTTAGAACCTGAAATAATCCGCGCTTCTCCGTAGCATTGAGGCGTAGGCGATGAAAAAAGCACTTTCCAAGGCTCACCCATTGGGTGAAGCACAAAAAAACGTTCT
>JAIXPZ010000066.1 GCA_027486005.1 Legionellales bacterium | reverse complement strand
CGTTTTTTTGTGCTTCACCCAATGGGTGAGCCTTGGAAAGTGCTTTTTTCATCGCCTACGCCTCAATGCTACGGAGAAGCGCGGATTATTTCAGGTTCTAACTGCGGTTTCTAGGATTATCAATATGTTTCATATTACTCAGTTACATACGTAAAATTTTATTATAAAATAAATTTTTACCTATTCACGAAGCCGTATGCGACTATCTTCTGTTGAAGTTAAACATATTAAAGAACAACTGTTAGCACTGGACCATAATGCTCAAATCTATTTGTTTGGCTCCCGTACTGACGATAAAAAGCGCGGCGGGGATATTGATGTACTCGTGATTTCAAGCACACTTTCATTAGAAGATAAGATCAAAGCAAGAGTCGCTTTATATGATCGCATTGGGGAGCAAAGAATAGATATCACCATTGCAAAATCAGAAAATGAATCCGCATTTGTCGAGCACGCGATTAACACAGGAATTAAATTATGAAAACAATGCTAAGTGACCACATGAATATCTTAGCTCAAGCTGCTGACTGGCTAAATAAATCTTATGAAAAATGTAAAACTTATCAACTAAACACACTGAATGAAGACGCATTAGTCGATTTTGAAGCACTTACCAGCCGCTTTGGTCGAGTGATAGACATCCTGGTACAAAAAGTATATCGCTCTATTGATTACGTAGAATTAGAAACCCAGGGATCCTTAATTGATGTCGTAAATCGTGCTCACAAACGAGGCTTAATTGATGACGTCAGCATCATTAGGCAATTGAAAGATTTACGCAATACTATCACTCATGAATATGCAATGGATGATTTATCTAAGCTATTCGATTTGACGCTTAAATTCTGCCCCATATTATTAGGGTATGTGAAAACAGCTCAGAAATACGTATCAGAGAAGTTAACGCATGTTTTATAACTTAGGGACTGTCAAAAAATAATAACGAATATTTACGCCACTACTTCTTCTAGCTCTTCGACAGCAACAACCGCTGTTACGCCCTCGGTCACTACAACTTGTCCAGCTGAGGGGCCTTTAGGTCCATTGTTGTAAACGTAAGTGACCCGCTGACCTTGTTCAAGGTTACGATACCCGTCCATTTGAACATCAGAATAATGCACGAAAAGATCTTGACCACCTTCATCAGGCGAAATAAACCCGAATCCCTTGGCATTGTTAAACCATTTCACAGTCCCTGTCTTCATAAACACTCCATTGTTGCGCAGATTTTCCTAATCTTCTTTTATCCTAGAATAACTTTTAGCGACATTCAACTCCCTCAACGCCAAAAAAATTATTTCTTTTCAATCAACCACGTAGGCAGGCGAGAGCGATCACCGCTTGCCACTTTTAACACTAGAGATTTCAATGGGTTAGTTTTATCAATCCACTTGACTCCTGTCTGGATAAATCCTTGTATCATCGGGGTTTTTATTTGATAGAGCCGCCTAATCGCTTCTATCACTAGAATCATTTGCCAATTTTCTGTTTTCCTAGCTCGCTCATACTGCCGCAACTGTTTTGTCAACCCCCCGTCGAGTTGAACAGCAATAAAAACATCTGCCAACGCTAAAACATCTTGCATCGCTAAATTGAGGCCCTGCCCGGCCATTGGATGCACCGTATGTGCTGCATCGGCACAAATAATTATTCTATCTTTAACATACTGTTTAGCATGTCGCATCTGCAAAGGAAAAGCGAAACGCGGCGAAATTTGTGCCACTTTCCCTAAAATTTCTTCAGAAGCGAAAGCCAATTCCCCCAAAAATTCCTCATCAGACAATGCCATCAGCACTGTTGCACGCTCTGCCGGCACAGACCATACAATAGAAGACTGATGCGGATTGAGTAATGGCAAAAAAGCGAGGGGACCTTCCGTTGTGAACTTTTGTCTAGCCGTGCGATGATGTTCATGCTCTGTTGTCACATGCGCTATAATTGCAGTGTGCTCGTATTTCCAGGTAGTAATGGGTAACGCTGCTTGCTCTCTCACCCAGGACTGTGCTCCATCACATCCAATAAGATATTGCGCATTAACAGTGATATCTTGTAATTCTAAAAGCACGCCTTCAGCAGTTTGTGAAATTTCCATACCGGCTTGGCTGGTTAGCAAACGCACATAGCTGCTTGATTTTACCTTATCAAGCAACTTATCTTGCAGCAAAGCATTCTGTACCACATAACCCAATACTTCATCCGTGTTATATGCGGCATCGAAAGAAAGCGCCCCACCACAATGATCCCAAATTCGCATATGCATGTAAGGGCTTGCTTGCAACGCCTCATCTTGCCAGATGCCTAAATGCTGCCATAATTTAACGCTCAACGGATTCACCGCACTCACTCGAGGCGATGTCTCAGCGATACTTAAAGGCTGCGGCTGCAAATCCGAACGCTCAACCACAACAATACGGTACTGTGTATGTTGTGCTAGTAAACATGCAAGAGTCAGCCCAGCAATGCCAGCACCAACGATAATAATATCAGCCGTATAAGATTTGCTCATCTCGCTCTACCTCATGTATAGTGTCATCTTATTTTGACAGAACAGAATGACTGAAGCAAAGCATGACAGAATACGTAATTTTAGTCGATACCAATGACAACCCCATCGGGCAACAAGAAAAGCTGAAAGCGCATGAACTCGCGCAATGCCATCGCGCATTTTCTGTTTTCATTTATCGTCTAAATGAACAGCAAGAAATAGAAACACTTCTTCAACAACGTCATGAAGAAAAATATCACTGCGGTGGTTTATGGACCAATACTTGCTGTGGCCATCCTCGCCCAGGTGAAATAACTTCTGACGCAGCAAGTCGGCGACTGTTTGAAGAAATGGGCATACAATCTGAATTAAAAGAAATTGGTGTTTTTCACTATATCGCTTCGTTCAATAATGGCTTAACCGAAAACGAAGTGGATCATGTATTTATTGGTGCGATGAATGAAGAACCCATCCAACCCCACCCCAATGAAATAAATAGTTATCGTTGGATAACTCTGGAGCACTTAAGAGTAGAATTGCAAGAAAGCCCCAAACAATTTACTCCCTGGTTAAAGCAAGCATTAGATATTGCATCAAAAACTTTAGTTCAAGCAATGAATAAGTCACGAAACTATGTTACCCAATCGAATAACTAAAGCTCTACAATGGTTATGTTTTTCTTTGAGCTTTTTACTGCCGGCCATTTTCGTTGCCAACTTCACTCTCAATCATTTTTACGTTAATGGCGGCTATGTTTATGACAGCGGCTGGCTGGCTTATTTAAGCACTCACGCCGCATACTGGCCCTTAATCAATCCTACTTTTATAGGCGGCTCTTTTTTTAATATCCATATGGCCCTCATTTTCTACCCCTATTTCGCAATATATAAACTGTTTTCTGGGATTGGATTTTCTTTACCGCCAGCTGTTTTTTTCAGCATAACGCAAGGCTTTTGGTTTGGATTACTTTCACTTTCTGCTTACGGTTTATTTCTCCCCCTTCGTGAAAAAAGAAATAGCATTCACGTCGGGTTAGCATTTATTTTTTCTCTGCTGGCCCTTGCGAACGGCGTCTCTATCTCCATCATGGCATTTCCACACTTTGAAATTGGAATTTCTGCGTCTTTTATCGCGTTTTTTGCTTTACGGGCAAATCATTACCAAAAACTATGCTACATACCTCTTATTTGTGGCTTGATGATACGAGAAGATACCGGTTTACACTATAGTTGGGCTTTTATTTTACTGGCCGTTACTTTTTATTTTTTTGAGAAAAATAAAGAACAGAGATATTTATCAGCATACTTTGTACGCTTAGCCATATTATGCTTTGCATATGCCGCCGTCATTATTACGTTACAAGCGATATTTTTTCATTCAACCATGCTATCAAAAATTTATCTTGGCTCCCCAGCTTTTCATCACGTCACTTGGTCTTTCATAAAACATCGATTATTATTGATCACATTAACGAAATCTTATCTTTACGTGCCTTTAATTATCTCTGTTATGCTGGCTTATCGGCGTCGAGATATTTTGCAATCTCTGGGATTTTTCTTTGTTATTCCCTGGATCACTTTTTCGTTTTTTGCAGTCACTACCGGGGCAGGCATACTTGAGTCGTATTATGCCTTTTTGATACCCATCGCTCTTCTCTGGACCGCCATCATCTATGGCTTAGCAAAAGAAACAGCTGTTTCAATGCGATCTTATCTTTCTTATTGGAAAGATGGCAGCATTGTCCTGGTTTCATCCACAGTATCATTTATCATAATGCTAACAACACTTTATTATTTGTTTCTCCCCACGATCTCTCCAGAAGTTTTTCAAAAAAAAATTAGCCACTTCTTTGGTTTTGAATGGGCCCATCACTGGAAAAACAACCAGCAAGCTCTCGATACTATTTTCTCAGCAAACTTGCTAGGCCAAAATTTTGTCATAGACAGCGCAGTTGCTGCCATTGAAATTGATAAAATTACCCAAAAAAATTTTTACGAACGACCAACGCCGCCGTCTAAAGTAGAAGCTGAAAAAATAGATGTTATGCTGTACTTACCTAATTCAATGCGCGACGATGATATGACTAAAAAAATTATATCCATGGCCGACCTCAATATTACCTGCTCACTACCAGGATCGAGTTATAACATTGCAAAAAAAACAGGGACACACCCTGAGCTGTGCTAATTATTGGCAACTCGCAAACGGCGAACCAGTAGCTCATTACGGAAATTTCTTGTATCCTTCACAAGTTCGAATTGAATAGTGAGATTTTATGCTCAAACATGCCCTTATTCCTATGCAAAGCGTTGGCCCAATTCCTATTTTTGGTCCAGAATTGACCGATCAAGTACACGTTCCACTGGCCACCTACGAAACGCCTTTGTGGGCTTCGGTAGATCGAGGCGCAAGAATTGCAGCTTATTGTGCTCAAGGCATTTGCGCTATTATCACCGATGAACGCATGGCTCGCTCAATCACGCTGGAAGCTCCCAATGCTTTAATTGCTCAAGAAGCCATTAAGTCAATCTTGCATCATCAAGGAAAACTAACAGAAGTAGTAGCAAATACAAGCCGATTCGCAAAGTTAATTCATATTCATCCCGAACAAATTGGCAACCTAATCTTCTTACGTTTAGAGTTCACTACTGGCGATGCTGCTGGCCATAACATGGTGACACTTGCCAGCGATCATATTCAACGCTGGATATTAAACAATTATCCCGCTATAAGTTATGTCGCCATTTCTGGCAACATGTGTACAGACAAAAAAGTATCTGCCATCAACGGAATACTCGGCCGAGGAAAATCGGTCATCGCAGAACTGATTATTCCACGAAAAATTTGCCAACGTTTTCTGAAAGTATCTCCCGAAGCAATTGTCAATGTTCATATTAAGAAAAATCTACTGGGTTCGATTGCTGCAGGAAGTTTACGCAGCGCCAATGCGCACTTTGCAAATATGTTACTTGCTTTTTATTTAGCAACAGGGCAAGACGCAGCGAATATTGTCGAAGGATCCCAAGGTATCGTACATTGTGAAGTGAAAAACGATGCGCTTTATTTTTCAATCACCATCCCCAACATTATTGTTGGCACCGTTGGCAATGGAAAAAATCTTGATTTTGCGAATGAAAACCTCACTGCAATGGGACTGACTCACTCTGCTGAACCTGGAAAAAATGCGCGAAAATTAGCAATCATCGCTGCGGCTACTGTGTTGTGCGGAGAGTTATCTTTATTAGGCGCCATCGCTAATCCAGGTGAATTAATGCAAAGTCATTTAGAGATTGAACGCAATATCAAGCCATCACAAAAATTAAAGGAGTAAACTGTGTTCACCATCGGAATCGATGCGATTAGTTTTTTTACGTCAAGCATGTATTTGGATTTAGCAGAAATTGCTACACACAATCATCTTCCTGAGGATAAATATTATCGCGCTCTGGGCCAGCACCAAATGGCAATTCCTGCGGTGGATGAAGATATTATCACGCTAGCCGCCAATGCCGCACAACGCATTATCAATGATCAAAACCGTCACACTATTAAGCACGTATTATTTGCAACCGAATCGGGCATTGATCAATCTAAGTCCGCCGCTACTTACATTCACGGGTTATTGCAGCTTTCTGAAGAATGCCGCGCGGTTGAAATCAAGCAAGCCTGCTACAGCGGTACTGCAGCACTACAATTTGGCATTGCACTTATTGCACGTGACCCCTCACAAAAAATTCTTGTACTTGCGTCGGATGTTGCTCGCTACGGCCTCGGAACAGAAGGTGAATCTTCACAAGGTTGTGGTGCAGTCGCCTTTTTATTGTCAGCACAACCGCGACTTCTTGAAATTTCTCTTGAAAGCGGATATTGCACACGCGACATCATGGATTTTTGGCGTCCTAATTATCGTGATGAAGCATTAGTAGAAGGCCTATATTCCAGCCGAATGTATTTGCAGTGCTTGGAAAAATGCTGGGATATCTATCATACCAAAGCAAAAAGACCATTTTCTGAATACCAACAATTTTGTTATCACACACCTGTTGCACGCTTAGCCGAAAAAGCACATAAATTATTGGGCAAATTAAATGGGAAACTCATCACTGATGAAGAATCTGAAAAACAATTGCATAACAGCTTATTCTATGGCCGAACAATTGGTAATACTTATACCGCTTCAATGTATGTCGCCTTAAATTCTTTAATCGATAATTCGCAAAAAAATTTAAGTGGACAGCGTGTTGGCTTATTTTCGTATGGCTCTGGGTGTGTGGCGGAATATTTCAGCGGGGTTTTTATTAATGGCTATCAACAACACCTTTTTACAAACGCTCATCAAGCAATGATCGCTGATCGCACTGCACTAAACTACCAACAATATGCACATTATTACGAACAGCAACTGCCTATCGATGGCAGCACACTACTATTACCGAAACAACAACGTGGCACTTTCAGACTAGCCGGTATTGAAAAGCATAAACGAATTTATGAGCGTGCATGATTAATTGCATAATCTGTTCTTTTAAGTATACTTTAAAAAAATCTGATATTTTTTGGAGTGCACTTTAAAAATGGATAGTTTTCTGCAAGAAACGTACGTCCGTCTGCTAGAAATGACCGACCTTTCCTGGAAAAGATCATTATTTGATCAGTTTCAACCCAGTCGTTTAACTTGCCTGCTAGGGCCACGGGGCGTAGGCAAAAGCACCTTGATGCTACAATATATCAAGGAAAAACTGAGAAAAGATGCCAAAGCGTTTTATTTTTCAGCAGACGCTATCTATTTTCGCCAAAGCACTTTACTCGGTTTTGTTAACGATCTATACCGCTTAGAGGGCTGCCGCATATTTTTTATTGATGAAATTCATAAATACGCGAATTGGAACCAAGAGCTGAAAAATTTATATGATGCTTTTCCAGACATAAAAATTATTTATTCTGGCAGCTCGCAACTCGAACTCATCAAAGGCAGTCATGATTTATCACGTCGCGTGAAACTATACCGACTTACCGGAATGTCATTTAGAGAATACTTGAATTTCTCTGAAAAATCAGCGATTGAGAAAATCGAGCTAACGGAACTCCTCACTAATCCACAAGCGTTTCAACAACTTGGGCTGATTCCAACGGTAGTGAAGCATTTTCATACTTACTTAGCAAAAGGCTACTACCCGTTTGTATTCGAAGAACCTCATACTTATTATGAGCGCGTTATCCGAATTATTGAGAAAATCATTTATGAAGACATTCCGAATTACTTTGATTTAAAAACAAACAATCTTCACTTGTTTCAAAAAATATTAAGTTACTTAGCGAGCATTCCACCAGGAGAAGTTAACACGCATAACATCGCACAAAACATGAAAGTAGCGAGCCAAACCATATCGCATTACTTGACTATTCTAGAAAGCGTAGGCTTAATCCAAATGATCTATTCCTTTGAAGGAGGGAGTGCATTATTAAGAAAACCGCAGAAAATTTTTTTACACAATGTCACGCTACTTCATGCCCTCAATCAATTCATCGGCGAGCCTCTAAACAAAGGAACATTACGCGAGCTATACTTTATTCAAGCATTGCGAGATTCAGAACACAAAATCTATTACAGCCAACAAGCAGACTATCAAGATAAAAATTATTTATTTGAAATTGGTGGAAAAAACAAAAAAACAAAACAAATTTCTTCTTCTAAATTACCCGCCTATTTAATAAAAGACGACACACTGACAGCTGAAAAAAACGTAATTCCGTTACTTTTCTTTGGTTTTATTTAGCGAGAAAAAATATGATCACAATTATCTCTCCTGGAAAATTAATTCTATCAGGCGAACACTCTGTTGTTTATGGTGCGCCTGCCTGCGCGCTGGCGGTCAACAAAACCATCCAAGGCGAATATAACTCGCGCATAGATAATATCGTTACTATTCGCAATCATGATTTAAACATTGAATCTTCCTTTAAATTATCAGAAATGATTACGTTACGCGAAGAATTATTAAAGCGCTATCAAGGTTTTACAAACAATCAATTATCGATTAATCAAGTTTTAAAAAAACCTATCGAACTGTGTTGGTTCGCCATTGCGCAAGCCTGTGTAGGGGTTACCGGCTGGTCGCCCTCTTACGGGTTTGATATTCAATTAAAAACCGATATCCCTATCGGCTGCGGCATGGGATCTTCAGCGGCATTAATTATTAATCTAATTCTAGGCGTTAGTCGATTACTTAAATTATCGCTTTCCGAAAAAGAAATATATGACTTAGCCTTAACCACAGAAAATTTGCAACACGGTTATTCTAGTGGATTAGATATTAAATTAATCCTGAATGGTGGCATCCATCTGTATCAAAACAACTGTTTGACGCCCATGCAGGTTGAAACATTGCCATTCCAAACCATTAATTCAGGTAAGCCACAAAGCACCACAGGTGAATGCGTGGCATTTGTTAAACAACAAAATTTCTCAAAAACACTCTGGAAAGAATTCGAAAATACAACGTTAGCGTTTATTACTGCATTACAAGATAAAGATAACGCTCAATTAATTACAATTATTCAAAAAAATCATCGCTTACTGTGCGAAATTGGCGTTGTACCCCAACCCATACAAACCATGATTACAGAAATTGAGGAAAGAGGCGGCGCAGCAAAAATTTGTGGCGCGGGAAGCGTTCAAGGTCATCATGCAGGAATGATTTTAGTGACAAATAATATTGATTTACCTGAAGCTACTGGATTAACCGAGATTCATCGCGTAGCTTTTTCCAGACATTGTTAGAAAATAACGTGTAGCTTTGCGTTCACCTACACGATTTAATACATTTTTTTCAACTAAATCATTCAAATCTCGCGTGGTTGTCGCCGTAGTAGCGCTAGTGATACTCATATAATTAGCGGCACTAAGCCCTCCTATAAATCCATCAGGGCCTTCTTTTAATAGTCTAAACAACATTTTTTCTTGTCGCGCATTTAATTGACCACGTACACGATCCAACAATGCTGCTTTATGAATAATAAAGTCAATACAAACTAAAGTATGCTGCTGCGCTTCAATCGCAATAGTTGAAAACCATAATAACCATTCTGTAATTTCTATACTTTGGCTTGCTGCATTCAGCGCGGCATAATAAGCTTTACGTCGTTTCAATAAAATTTTTGCCAAACTTGTCATGCACGGATTATCGCGAAATCGTTGACTCAATATTTTCTCAGCAATGGCTCGCCCTATTCGGCCATTACCATCTTCAAAGGGATGAATACTTTCAAACCATAAATGCGCAATCCCAGCACGCGTCAGCGCTGGCAACGGTTTTTTCCCAGTCGATGCAGTCTCAGCAAACCATTCTAAGAAAACTGCCATCTCAGACGACACTCGCGCAGAAGGAAGTGCCTCAAAATGAATTTTACGCGCATAATCAGGCCCAGAAACAATTTGCATTACTTCAGCATGATTACGAAATTGACCCACTCGCTCAAGATCTTGCCGGCCTCGCATTAACATACTATGCCAATCAAATAAAACAGACTCTGTGAGATGCTCTGACCATGTTTGGTATAAATTTACCATCATATCAGCGATTCCCGCCCCCATTAAAAACCTCGATATAATGCGGGTTTCACGAGCTATTTGAATTATTTTTTCGTAAACTTCGCCTGATTTTTGTAAAAAAGCAGGTGGATAATGGGAT
>JAIXPZ010000022.1 GCA_027486005.1 Legionellales bacterium | reverse complement strand
GTGTCACCCCAGCGCAGGCTGGGGCCTAGTCAGCATTTTTAACTCATTGATAAGACTAGGTTCCTGCCTTCGCAGGAATGACACTTCGTTTGGTTGCCATTAAATTTGTAGGGGATACATCTGAATGTTAAATGATTTAGAATCTCCAGAAAAATAGCCTCTTGATAGAATGAATAGTAGGAAACTTATACTATACTTGAGGCCATAAGATGGTAGTAATGCTTCTTGTGTTTGAACAATTTAATAATGAGAGTATTTGAAGAATGCCTATACTGCAGATATTAGAAAAATTAACCTATTTTAAACCTTAAATACGAGAGCGCGCATAATGCAACCTTTTCATGATATAAACGAACCGCTACGAAATAAACTTGATCAATCTTTTTCTAAGTTTAAAGAACAGAACGAAAGCCTAGATGAGACACAGCAGTTTAATGCAGTTATTCTTGATGTTTTTCTATGGCTTTTGGGGAAGGCTGAACAAGGTAAGGGCTTTAATGACTTATATGATGACTATATTGATCAGTTAGGACGTATTAATGCGGGTTTGAAAGAGCAAGCAAAGGAGTTTCGCGCCAACTACCCTGGGTTATTTGAAAGGTTATCTGCAGACTTTATGAGTAACTCTATTAAGAGTGAAAATGCAGAAAAATATTTACAAGACCACATAAAATTAGACGAGTATTTCAAAGGTAAATCATTGGTTGATGCTGAAATTGAAGCCCTTAAGCTTTACTTGCCTATTTTGATTGCAAAAAACGCAGATCCTCAAAAAACACTAGAATTCGATCAACATGGCGAACCTGCCAATACAGGTCATGATGCCGGAGAATCTTCTCAGTTAGAGCGCTTTGATCATGCTCTGTTTCGTATTGTTGTTAACCAGTCATCAACATTAAAATACGAGGAAAACTCTACGGAGCACTACTATCACGATGTGCAGTCGATCTTAATAAATGTGCTTATCAAAGGTTCGGCGTCAGATTTTGAAAAGATAATCGCTAAAATTCCAACGCGCGAAAATTTTAACAAGGAAACTATTTCGGATGTTCTAGTTGAATATAGTCAGCAGCTTTATAATAATATTAAGGTGATCTTGTCTAATCAAGAGATTGGAAGCCTCGTTGAGGATGGAAACATTCCTTGGGTATATATTGTTGAACAATTGATGGGCGTATATTACGATTTATTTGCAGCTTATATTACGAAACAATACCCGCAGCTTGTGGTTCCTAGTGAAAACGGTATTCTACCTTCATTTTTAATTATAATAAATTTTTTTCGAACTATCACAGACAAATTACAGCCATTTGTATCTAACGAGCAAAATTTAGACTTAGACAAGGTATTGTGTGAGATTAAAGAGAGAATTAGTTTAATAAAAACATCGCCTCTTACTGAGACAGAAAATAAGCTTCAAGAACAATGTTATAATAGCTTGGTGGCGTTACGAAAGCCGGGAGGGGCGGATGTCAAAAGTTTCTATGACATAGATGATAAAATCAGAGTATCGGATATGATTTCTTCCCCTATAGTCATGCAAATCCCCAATATAGAGGGAACATTATCGGCTGAAAAAATTTTTCGAGAAGTGATGCTAAGCAATAGTGCTTTTTTTCGCGACTTTCCTAGTCATAATTTCAGTGAGATTGATTTAATAGCTATTCATCGCTTATTTAAAACTTTTTTTAATCACCAGAATGTGCCAGGCAATATCAAAGATAAACAATCTGATGTTGAAAAGTTATTGGAAAAAGATAATGTAGAAAATATTGAGGCAGTCATTTTTTCAGCAAAATTGAAGCGTGTTCTTAAGCTTCAAAGCAAAGATGCCACGACTGAAGATACAATATTCGCCAATGCGGTGACCGCCGTGGCGATAGCCTGGCAGTATCCTGATATTTTGCGGAATATAGGCTTGTCTTCACAAGAGATAAACGAATTTCAATCGCTAAAGTCTAATGACCCGACTGAAAAGTTGAGGCTTGCTGTAGAACGGATGCAAACCCCTGAGCCGGATGGGGCTTTGTTGTCAAACAGGGTTTTGGCATACCACAAGGAATTTCAAAGTGCCTTAAGTGTGGATCCACAAAACAGGATATCAACTTTACAAACCCTCATTCCTGCATTTTTTTCACTTGTTAGGTCCCGATCAAGAGCCTTTAATAATGGGCTGATTTATCTTAGCGAATTATTAGTGTCACCTGGATTGACCGATTTTTTTGATAAAGTGCCTCAGAGAATCCATGATGCTACTAATATAGAAATTGAAATGGCACGGATAGTTCAAGAAATGCTTCTCCTTATGGTAGAGGATACAAAAAAAATTTTTCCAACTCTTCCTGAAGATGTAATTTTCCCTATGGTGGCTGCTCAGATAGAATTCTTAGTTGATCTCTATCTAAAGCAGAAAACAATAGAGGGAAAAATATGTTTAACGATTGTCAACATAATGCAGACAGCAGCTCAGAAGGTTCTTTCAAGTACTGAATATAATACGCTTAAAGAAAATATTCTCACGCTACATTCCGGCGCTAATTCAGAGGTCAACCTTCATTCTTTTGGTAGGGCTGAAGGGGGATCTTTTTCTACTCTTCTTATGGAGAATCTGATTTCTCTTGATGATAGTAAAGGTGCATTATTGACTATTTTAGGTTTTTCTCAAGTAATGCCTGAGTCAGTCGTGCGACAGGATTTTTCCCAGCCTAAGCTGGGTCAGTATGCGCCAATACTATCTGCTCTTGAAGAAGTGGCAGTGCAGTTGCGTACGAATGCTTCTGAACGAAGTACACAAGAACTCGATCAAATCATCAGCTCACTGCCTCAGGAAAAAACAGGCCAGAATGAAAAAGTCATTACTGAAAAAGATTATCGTGAAAGTCTAGTAGCCGCATTGAATAATGATACAGACCTTCCGCTGTACTATGACGATGCGCGTATTAGAGAGGAGTTGAGGCGTGAAATCGAAAAAAATATTACTCAGAATTTTTATGGAGAAAAATCGGATCAGGCGCGTCTTTTAAAAATCCTTGATAGTGGTGCTGTCCCTTTATGTGTAGCGCTGCGTTTAATCGGTAGTATTGCGTTGGGAAATACAGAATCCCCCCGCCTAGACGTAGATATCGGTCGTGTGCATAGTTGGAAAGCGCAGAAATTTTACCAGCATTTAACATGCTTTGCCGATGTTTATGCTGATAATGTTTCAGAAAAATTTACAGAATTTTTAAAAGCGAATGGTGAACCAGAGGCTGAAAATGTGACGAATATAGAGCATTTTCATCAGCGCGTCGCTTTAACCATGCAGGAAGGAGATGGTCCTGAAGGCGATAGAAATTTAGAGGAATTTGCTCATGCAATAGAGAAGCGTTTAATTTTATCTATAAAATCTGGCGCGCCCATCATTACAGATCGGTTGGTGGGAGATAATGCTTCGCAACATATACTAGCTGGCATAACTCGAAGTGAACAAGACTTTATTGGTTTTATTTATAATATTTTCACGACGACAAAATTAAATCAATTGTTTGCAGGGCTTGTTACGGCAGAAAAGCAAATCGACTTTGTTACTGCAGTGACCAACACGTTGTTGAGTAGCAGAGAATGTGGCTCAGATGAAAAGCAGCGTATTCTTGCGGCAGTAAGAGGTGGGTATATTCCAGTTATATTGAATTCTGTAACAGACTCAGATAACTATTTAGATCGATATCTTTTTAATTTTCATGAAAAAATTACAAAAAATCTGGAGAGCTGCGTTAACGTAGAGGCTGAGCTTTGGGATGTTTTAAAGCGTTTGCTGTCCGAGTATAACCCAGAAAATAAAAGAGAAGATAAAAGTTTTATAACTAATATTCTTGATAATTTGGAGGTTTTCCATAATTATCTTTGCAGATCTAATCCTGCATTTGATAGACAATTATCAGCGGTTATTATTGAGAAAGCGGTCTATTTTTTAAAAGGACTGCATAAGAATGTTATATCTTCTTTAGAAGATTTGCGCAGTGAATTAGAAAAGATTGATTTTACGAGCGCCAATAAATCGCGCATTCAAGCTTTTGGTTTGACTTCGATATCTGGGGGGCAGCATACACTAACTTCTCTTGTGTTAGAGAGAATGAAGCAGCCTGAAGTGGCAAGGGATAAGGATGCTTTAGATGCTGTTTTGGCGCTCAATAGCAAACCAGAACCTGTTGTAGTTGCAGATGAAAATGGCCAAGTAATAGATGAAAAAGAAATATCGAAAATAGTTGAAGGCAAAGTAGATAAACGCTTGCGCATTAAGGCTATTGCAAGTATCTGGTTGTCTTTGTGTGAGCTGTCCGATGAAACGAATTTTAATATTGCAGATGTGCTCAGTCTTTTAGAATATTCACAACAGGGTGTATTAACTAACTTAGATGAACTTTGTGAGTTTGTAAAAGAAGTCATCGCGCAAGCAGAAAGACTATCACAGTACAAAGCGCTTGAGCGTATATTGTCTGCAGTTATGCAAGTCATCAGATCTTTTGGCTTCAGTTTGGACGATATGAATAAAGTGGTTGATATTTTAATATCTGATTATCAAAATGACAATTATTCTACGAACTTACGAAAGTTACTGCTTAGCTCAATAGCGGTTGCTGCGGCTGAAAAAAATAAAACAAATGAAGAAATTGAACGTAATGTGCCTAACAACGCGCTGAGTTTTATTGAGACTCGGATGAGTGAACTGGCCTCTAGCAGAGAATATCCTGAGTTACTAATGCTGGCAAATGTGTTACCTATTTCTTTGGCAAGCATATTGCCTGAAGACGAAACACAGCAGCCTCCTGAAAAGCTGGAAAGAAGGGTTAAGTTTAAAGACGAGGATCAACCACTCGAGGATGATAGAGAAACAGCAGATAGATATCGAGAAGATAATGTTCATTCGAAAGCATTTGAAAAAGTGAATCAACCATGGAAAAATCTAGACAGAGTGTTTGTCATTAATGATCAGTATATTCAACAATACCTCATGAAAAAACTCAATACGCATCTTGATGGTATTGTATGGCCCATAGAGCGTGAAGCTAAAGAAGCTATGCTCAAAACTCTACAAAGTAATTTACCTCTACTAATTAAGCTGAATTTAGTTGGTAATATAGCGCAGGGATTATTGCATGACGCCACTTTTGGTAATACCCATGGTATCCGACGCAGAAAAGAAGATCATAAGCTCTATGGCTATTTGAGTGGTTTTGCAGACATCACAGAAAGACAAAAAATTCTTCCTCAATTTACTACTTTTTTGAAGATCAGCGCTCCAGAACAAGTTCCTGATAGCATTGATAATGTAGATCACTACCTACAACATTATGCAGTGATTCAGCGCACTCTTAAATTAATTGATGCAACAAAGCTCACTGGTCATGCACGAGCTCATCTCCTGGGGCTGAAACAAGCAAGGTCTCTTGATGAAGACACTAATGAAGAGGTTTTCTCAGAGATTAGTCATATCCAACGGTTCTTGAAAACCTATGGAAAAGAAGTAAAAGATGCGATTAAACAACAGAAGCCAAGCGCAACTTTCAATAAAGATGATTATGAAGCGTTTAGAGATTGGATGGAATTATCTATAGCGACCAAGCGGCAGCTAAGCGAAGAAGATTTGAGATTGATGGATGTTATTAAGCTCAATGATAAAAACATAGCAAATTGCTTTAACTTTATCAACGACAATAAAGGGAGCCTAGTAGGCGTTTTATATGATGCTTTTTATAATATTCTCAGTAAGAAACGGCGCGAAAATGCTGCAGAAAAAATAAGCAAAGCGCCTACATTTCAAGGTCAATTTACGCAATGGGTTGATTTTGCGCTTGAAACAGGTGATGTTTTTGAGCCGAAAATAACAGTGCGGTCCGCTAATATAGACGAATTTCGTGCTTGTTATGCGTATGCTAATCAAAAACTTACATTGCCCAAATTGCCAGTAGATGCGGCTATTCTCACTGATCAAGAATCAGTAGTCTCAGAGCAGATTGAGGAGCCGCAAGGCCCCTCTAAAAAAGAACAGCAAGCAAATGCTTTTGCTTTAGTATTGCAGCGTGCATGTGTTGACAACTATAGAGATGGGGAAGTTTTATTTAACAGTCTTCAAAGTGATGATGCGTCTACTGACATAACCGCTACTTTGCCAGAGCTTATTAATGACGCTGCTGCGACTACTGACGCGATTTCGGATCAAAAAACTCTTAAAATTGCCAAGCTTTGCCCGGAGTCTCAACTGCAAAAACTTGCTACAGCTTTGAAGCAATTTAAAGTTAACACTGTTACTTCATTTTTTTCGGCTCAGTCGATACCTACAGGTATGCGAGAAGTGATTCGTTTGATTGATGAAAATAAGACAACAGTAGAGATTTTATTGAAACTGAAAAAAGTGGCGCAATGCAGAAAAGGGAACAATACGTTTCGAACTCGTGACGATGTAACAATAGAGGCATATCAAGCAATTGATGCATTTTTTTCTACTTCTGGTAGTGGCCCGCGCGACGCAACTCACTCAGCAGTAGAGCCTGTTGTTGCTTCAGTGCCAGAAGCGAAGTCAAAGACAATAGATGGTCTGATTGAGACTCTCAATGATGTACACGAGCGCGCGTTAGCTAAAGCTGTTGATCAGCGAATGGCGGTGAAATTATAGTGCAACAATCAACGGGGTCCAATCAAGGGGTCAGATCAATTTGATTTACAATCAAGGGGTCAGATCAATTTGATTTATGAAGAAATCAAGGGGTAAGATCAATTTGATTTATGAGGCGGTTGAAATACGATGAAGGGCGAGTGCCACTCGCCCCTACCTGGGTCTGTCGTGAAATTTACTGCTTGGTTTCGGCTTCCAGCTTTTTCAGTACTTCCATACCTAAGCCAGTGTTTTGGGCAATTACGTTCAACTCAAAACCGCCCTTCAATAAGTTTTTAGCGACGTGTATCAAGCCAATTTGCACACCTTTTTCTAAGCCTTCTTCCCACTTATCTTCCATCAACGTTTTTTCAGAACGAATCGCATCCCAGTTACGTTCGTAAGCTTCTAACTCTTTAGCGGTGTAAGCAGATTCTTCCGTCAACGCTAATGCTGCTTTAATTTCAGGGACTTCTAATAATTCTTGATCCACGGTTTCTGTTTGACGATCAATTTCAGTTAGAAAACGTAACCATAATATCGTCAACTTTTTCTCATTGATTGTTTTTGGTTTAAATTTAGGCAATTCCAGAAGAACTAATTGAATGCCATCGATGGTTTTATCCATATTTTTATTATGTCGTAATTGATAATGATGCAAGCACTCCGTTTCTTGTGAAAATGAAGCGGCAACAATCGCCAATCCATACACCGGATTAAGTTCTTTAAAATTTTCAGTTGCTTTCAGCTGTCGTACATAAACGGAAGCCGTATTAAATAAAAGTCGTTGCATGAAATGTCTTGACCATGACATTTGCAT
>JAIXPZ010000083.1 GCA_027486005.1 Legionellales bacterium | reverse complement strand
ATGACTACAGAAAATTGCTGCCGGGTTATTTGACGGCAGAAGAATCGAAACAATTGGCGTTAAAATAAACTCAAACTACGGTTGGTTGACTAATAGGGTGCGGTTCACGGAACGCTTACGTTTATCCAGGTCGTATATTCTGCACTGTGAGCAGATGGCAATGGCGTTTGCATGATATTCCCCTGTTATTGCTACTTTTTCAGGGGTATAAAAGATAACTTCTTTGTAATTTTCAGAAAAGCAAAAATACCGCCGATGGGAAATTAAGCCCCGCTCTGAAGATAATCGCGGCTAAAATAATTTTAAAAAATCATGTTGTCAACAGAGATGCATTACTTACCTAGTCCTTTGTTTTTCTTAATATCTTACCTCTCACGTACATTGCAATAGGAAGAAATACTAAAATATATAAACAACACACTCCTGCATAAGCAAGCGCTTTTATAAAAAGCGAGGGCTTAATGACGGTAACTACAGCGCTGGGGAAGAGCGTCAGGCAAACTATTGCAAGTTTTCTAAGACCTTCTTTTTTCTGTTTCAAGCCATCTGCGAGAAAATCTGTCATACAAAGACTGACACCTAGTAGTCCTGTAATGGAGCAAATAGAAATGAACGTAACACTTATTGACGCGAGTAGAGGGTGGTGTGATATGGCCGTCAATTGTTGCATTAAAAGAGAGTTAGTATTGTCTGAGTTACTCATCGCTAGCAATCCATAGGCTCCATAACGCGAAACTGCTCCTTGAATCACTGCAATCCATACCAAGTACAAAATAAGGGGAATAATGCTTCCAACTAATACAATCCGTTTAAGTTGTTTCTCACTTCCGCCAATGTAATCTCTAATACTAGGTATAATAGTTGCATACCCAAACGCACAGATAATCACTAACCATGCCGAGCCATGCCAAACTAAATCACCTTCATTAATAAGAGGATGTAAATGAGCATGTGGAGCAATTAGAGCAATAAGTGTCAGGCAAATAATTAATTTTGCACTCATAAGAACGCGATTACATAAGTCAACACTTCTTATGCCATGATAAACAATGATGCCAACACCTATCGTCGATAATAATGTTGCACACGTTCGGGTAATAGGAATATGTATAGCATTCAATAATGCCTGTACAACATCACCTGTAGCTGATAAATATGCACAAATTAAGCTGTAAAGCAGGAACAAATAAACTGCCCATGTCAAATACTTACCTGACTTCCCGAGCGTTGATTCTGACATACTAATTAAATTACTGTTTCTAGGTGACCACAAGGTAACTTTCATCAAACACCATGCGCCAAGTGTCATCAGACACCAAGCGCTGACGACCATTATGATACTGATAATGTAATGATTACTCGCGGTAATAATCGGCAATCCTAATAAACCTGCTGCAATGCAAGTTCCAAGAATAATGTAGAGCGCGCCTAATTGTTTTATCATTTTCTAATACTCTCTTAAATACTAAATTGTTGTTAATTAATAATCACTTATCAATGCTGTAGTCAGCTGTATGCAATCCTAACTCTTATACTTAACTATTATCACTTTTAACAAATATTTTTACTGCTTTAACTGCTGCAATATTTTAGGTAAAAGATCTGGGAGATCTTCAGCAATTAATCCAACGCCAAATATATTTGCTGCTTCTCCATGTAGCCAAACTGCCGCGCAAGCAGCCAAGAATGGCTCCATTTTTTGCGCTAAAAGACCAGTAATGATGCCACTAAGAACATCACCTGATCCTGCAGTTGCGAGCGTCGGAGGAGCGTTTCTATTAATCACAACACGTCCATCAGGCGTTGCTATAATTGTAGCGGAACCTTTTAAAACAATAATTGCCTGGCTGAGCTGAGCGGCAGATAGCGCCCGATCCACCCTACTACCAGAGACGTTGAATATGCGTTCAAACTCACCCTCATGTGGAGTAATTACAACCGGTCCCTGTATATTTTTAAACAAAAGGCTAGAGTCATTTTCAAAAACAGTCAGCGCATCTGCGTCAAGCACGACTGGCTTCTTTGCGTTAAGTAACTTTAAAACATGAGCATAAATTCCAGCTCCAGCACCTGGGCCAATTAAATAAGCGGAAATTTTTTGATTACACAAGAGATCAGCAAAAGCTTGTGAAGAAGATAGTGGCCTAACCATAATGCTAAGAAGTGATTGCGCATAAATTGCAAAGACCTTTTTAGGTACAGCAATCGTTACAATACCTGCCCCTACCCGAGCAGCTGCTCTTGCCGCCAATCGCGCAGCTCCAGTCATCAGATCGCCACCAAATATCACAGCATGTCCCCGAGTATATTTGTTGTCATCTGGCTGTAATTCTGGAAAAGACCTTAACCAAAGTAATGGCGAGTTTTCTTGTATATTTAATTGGTTTGACATAACGCTTTCCTCTGTCCAACAACCTCTTTTTTAACTGCAGAAGAAGCAATATTTACATGGTTAATTTCAGCCTGGACAATCCCTTGAAATATTTCTGGAGTTAAGCATTGAGAAAATTTATCTGGCTTACATTTTATAAGTACGTTCATATAGGCATGATAACCAATATTTGATAATAAATTATTATACTGAGCAATATCCAAATTTTCTAATCCTTTATTTCTCTCTGGCATCTGTGGCAGTTTTCTATGCAGCACATGTTTTTCATAAGCATAAGCCATGCCTATTAATTTCCCTTCTGAAAACTGTTTACCAATTAATTCAACACCGATAGGTAAGCTACCAGAATTAGTATAAGCAAGGTTAATCGTAATGCCAGGAAGACCAGCATTAGATGCCAAAGATTCATTCAGCATTGCGGCACTCACATAAGTTGCGCTACCAGTAGAGCTTATTGGAATAAGAAGAGCATCCAGACGATGCTCATCCATAACACTTTCAATATAAATTTTATTTTGTTTGAAAATAGTTAGCATTTCTTGGTATTGAGGCCCATATTTTTTAGGAAGACTTCTGACAAACTGTAAGCATTCTACCGTGCTACCAAAAACTCGCGTTCGTTCAGATTCACATATATCATAATAATCCTCTCTAACTGCAGGATACGAAGCAAGATATGTGTTGATATCTTCTTTCTCCCCTGCTTGATTTAACCTTGACTCAAAATTAAATTTTGGCAAATTAATTTCAGAAAGAATAATAACCCCCATTGCTTGGATTTTTTCCAATGACTGCTCAAAAATATAAGCCGTATCTTGAGGCATATCATTAAATGTATCAAATTTTCCTAGATGATGAATAACTCCTATTCGTTTGCCTTTGAGAGCATTCTCATTCAAATAAGTAGCATAAGATTGTTCACGCGGTATATTTAATGTTTTTTTGTCATTAACATCAGGCTGAGCAATGACACCTAATACAATCGCTAGGTCTTCAGCTGTCCTAGCGAGAGGCCCCGCTGTTCCATTGAGATTTCCACGTGGAAAAATACCATTCTGACTAATTAGACCGGCCGTGGGTCGTAGCCCAAAAATTCCATTGAAGGCAGCAGGAATTCTCACTGAACCATTATTATCGGTGCCAATACCAATCATCACAAAGTTTGCACTCACTGCTGTTGCAGATCCACTGCTTGATCCACCAGAATTTTTTGATGTATCGTACACATTACCCGTACGACCACTCCCACCACTAATGCCAGAAACACCTGATGCAAATTCATCCATTGTCCCTTTTCCAAAAATTACGGCCCCAGCATCACGAAGTTTCTTAGTTAAGAACGCATCATGTATTGGCTGATTTCCGAGCATAGAAAGTGAGCTAGACGTCGACGGAGAGTCATAAGAATCAATATTGTCTTTTAGCAAGACAGGGATGCAAAAAAGTGGGCCCATTGCCTCACCATTTTTTAATTTATTATCCAACTCTCTTGCTTGATCAAGTACATTAACATTAATTCTGGCAATGGCATTGATAGACGCTTTACTGCCGACACTAAGATTGTATTCCTTAATTCTACTAATATAAGCACTGACCAGTTGTTCGCAAGTTATTTGGCGCTTTTTGATTGCCGTATGAACTGACTCTATTGTTGCTTCTTCAAGAACAAAAGAGGTCTGATTGTATATATTGGCCTTTATAACAAGAACGGCAAACATCAGCATCATAAACAGACCAACAGCAATTAAGGCCATTTTCATAGAAACTCACGTTAACTCCTGAAGTGCCTTATCGTAGTCTCTTGCAAAGCTATATGCAACCTGCCAAGAAGCGACTATCATCTATAAAAATAACAGCCGCGCTGGTGCTAACATAACCGCATATTAATGTTACGTTGATTTTCAGGTATTTTCATCATATCACCCGTAATAGCATCAACAATAAATCCCGGTAGAACTAAAATATTAAGAACACCGATTTTTTGGAATTCAGGATTAATAGTCACAGTTTTTGGCGCACACCCTGGTTTTTGTATTTTGATAACTGTTGGAGCCCACATATTGGTTACCACTGTTTCAGTAGGTGTTGTATCATCCATTGGCATATTATTAACAGTTACTTTAGCGCCTTTTGGCGCTGAATTAATATGAACCACCCGATCATTATTACCAAAAATTGTCGAGCAACCAGTTAGAGTGAACATAAAAGTACTAATCATTAAAACTGAAACATAGAAACGCATGAAGAGATCTCCAAATAAAATTTAGTGGATAGATTTTGAAAAAATATATAAATATTTCTATAAAATAAGGGAGGGATACTGTTTATGAAAGAACAGAAAAGCAAACATCTCAGTTTTGCTAATAAAAATCAACCATTTTTTATGTTTTTTCACCTATGTAAACTTGATTATCATAATATCCTTTCACTTGAAAGTACGCATTGGCATCAAGTAAATCTTGCACTGTAATGTCTTTATATAAGCCATTTTGAGCTCTTGCAAATTCTACGATATATTCATACACTAATTGACAATATTTATCGGAATACTTTGAATCACCCTCAACGCATCTACCATAATCAGATCCGTTATTAAACTCACTTTTCAATAGTTTTTCTGCATAACGACTTGATTGGTAAAGAAACTTTCCAGAAAGACTTAATGCATTTTTATCTAACGGATTTTCATGAGAGCAAGCGATTAACAAAGCTCCCGCAATACAAAAAAATATCAAGTTTATTATTTTATCTTTCATCATTATTCCACTACATTAAATGTTCATACTTATAATACACACTTTGAACATGCCGCCCTTTAGGGCTTTTTGTGATTTGCACAATCACATCAATGACCGCTTTTAATTCTCGCAATATATCTTCATCGGTCATAGAAGGCACATTGTTTAATTTGTACATTTGTGTCATCCGCATAAATGCGATCGTTGGATTATTAGCATGAATACTGGTCATCGATCCTTCATGCCCAGTCGAGCTTGCTGCTAAAAAATCAAGAATTTCCTTGCCGCGAATTTCTCCACAGATAATTCTATCTGGCCTTAAACGTAGACAACACTGCACTAAATCTTGCATGGCCACTTTCGCTTTACTTTGACCACCTTTTGAAGCAAGCAATTGAACTTTATTAGGATGAGAAATATCTATTTCTCGAGTATCTTCAAGAATAATTATTCTCTGTTCGTGATCAATATAATTCAAACAGGCGTTTAAAAATGTAGTTTTACCAGTAGAAGTTCCCCCAGAAATTACGATAGTTTTTTTAATGCTAATCGCTTTTTTAATGAATTCGAGCCAATTATTATCATGATAGAGTTGAAAAAGAGATCGCTCTTCTTCTGGCAAATCCTCCAAAGATTCTTTAAAAGAGAATCCTTTGGCATGATTAAAGAAATCAGTCTTTTCATAATCTTCAAGAACAAAATTTTTAACTATTTTTCGACGAATTGATAAAGTGGGAAAAACTGAAGTTGGCGGAAGCACAAGCTGTACCCGAGAACCGTCACTTAAACTAGCCGATAACAAAGGATGTTCTTCATCAAAAATCTGTTCATTCTCACTCGCAATTAACTGAAAAATATGGGACAAGTGTCTTTCGGTTAATTCTGGTACTGCAAAAGCTTTTAACTTCCCTGATTTTTCAAAAAAGACTTCCTGAGGTCGATTAATAAGAATTTCAGAAATTTGATCATCATCTAATAATGCTTGTATCGGCGCAAGCATACCCATTGCACCAGGTGAAAATCTCGAGATCATGCAAGCACCTTACCTTGTTGTTGATATAAATTATAAAAACTTAAATCATGGGCAATAAACACATTAATATTCGCACCTTGATATCGCACTAAAGTTGGTTTTAGTGAAATCGTCTGCTCTAAAGTCCCTGAGGCAGATTGTTGTAGTGAATCTGCTATCGCCATACGATAAGCTTGAGCAGAGTTATATTGATCACTTGACTGCACGTCAACATTTGCAACACCGGCTCCCAAAATAGATAACAAGACAGCTTCTCCAAAACGTGACCAGAAATGTCGATTAATGTAATCCGCCGGCTCTCCAGATTGGCCAATTTGATCTGTATCTGGGCTATTGATATCCACTGAAACACCATCAGGAAGAACCAACCTATTCCACATAATGAAAACTCGTGACTGCCCTTGTAATACAGCAGAAGAATATTGACCGATTAGTCGACTACCTTTAGGAATTAATTCTCTATTTTGCGTATAAGCATACGCAGGTGACGTGACAGTTGCAGTAACCATTCCAGGCAAATCAGAATTCATGGCAACATTTAATACAGCGTGTAGCATTTCCCCGGAAACAATCGTATATTCAGGATGAGGCACTTGCTTAGCATCAACACTTGTCGTTTGATACGTAGTATTACCAAAGGTTTGATCAGCTCCTTTACCAATAAAAGTTGCTTCAGGGACAGCACCATCAACTGATGGTTTTGCATAATTTGCTGCAATACCATCTGCTTGAGAAAAAGAAGCATTCCTACCTCCTTCATAAAGCGAAGTTGGAGCATTCATTCTCGCAACAATTTCTTTAGAATAAGCCGATGTATTATTTACATTTTCGATTTTAGGTTGCACCGCAGACAAGGATGCCTGAAGGGGAATATCTTTTAATGCTTCTAAACGTTTTTTTAATAATGAGCTGGCTATTTCAATTTTATGCTGTTTAGTTTCTTCTTGTTTTTTAACTTCTTTATGGTGTTCACGAAAAATAATTCCAATTAATACTAAACCCACTCCCCCCATTAAAAATGGTAACATACGTTTAGACATCCAGGACTGCTCTTTAGTCACCTTAGACGCTTTACTAAATACAGATTTTTCTTCAACTTTTTTATCTTTAATATGATATGCGCTCATCAATTACCCCCATTTTCACGAATTTTTTTAATGGCAGAATTATTGAAAATGCTGGCAATATGATATCGGCCTTGGCGCAAGGTAAACTGAGGAGCAAGTTGTTGAACAACCAAATAATCACCTTCCGTACGTGTATTTACTACTGACTCTTCGCCTGCAGCATTATCTACAGCAAAAACTGCTGGGACAGTTTGCCCAGGGCGCAACTGAAAATAGGTAAACTGACCATCGTCAAAAGCATGAAATGGCATAATTTCTTTATCACCACTAAAGCTATAATCCCAATGATAATCCCCTGGTTTTTTAGAAGAATTAATAATAGTATCTTTTTGCCGTTGTAAATAATTTAGCGTGTCTTCCAATTTTTCTTTTTCTTTATCAGGATAAACAAACTCAACAGCATAAGTTGGTTTTTCATCATCTGATCCTATTTGATTACCCATAAGCAAATGGAAACGATAAATACGCTTATCGCTTTTATTATCTGAAGTGACAACTGCAAGGTTAGTATTAGAGTTAAATAGTGTTGGTTTAATATTTAAAATATAAGGAAGAACTTTATCAACATGTACCGTCCAACCCGCTTCATCCCCCCCTTGTACATCAAGAATAGATTCATCACTACCAAAAATAATTTGAGTACTTATGAATGCTTGGCCATGAATAGTCACCACATTGTTTTTCTGATATTCTACTTGCTTGACACGTCTATCCTCCATCATTTCTTTTGGAACTATTTCGGCTAAAACTGCAGAAGTCACACTTAATCCAAAAGCTAAGCCGCACAATATTAATATTTTCTTCATTTGATAAACTCCTCAGTCAATAATAAAATTTTCTATACTATTCGTTGATTACGCTGATAACTTGTTACTGTAAAACCATTCCAATTCATCCAGCGAACTTCTGGATCATTAGGAATTCCACCATAATCCCAAGAAACAATGGCTACGTAAGGAGTTTTACTTTCTTTACCTGAAGACAGATTTTTATCGGTTACCGTAAAATGGATTTCCGCAAGATTTTTATGATTTTTTTCACGTTTTTCATTAGCATTTTTATCTTCATTATCAAGAAAGTTAACATCTTCAATTTTTACCGATCTGACTGCTTTATTGCCAAATCTATGAATAAACGCCTGATCATCATCCGCATTTTGCTGAGCTTGGTAAGCATGCGCCACAGTTGAATCTGATAGTAGCGCTACTAGTTGGTATTGTTCAGTAAATGATGCTGGATCATAAGATTCACGGCTAATAATATAACGGACTAAATCACTTTCTACTTCAGCTTGATTTTTTGGTGCGCCAGTTTGCGACGCGGGTGATACTGATACAGCGCCACTATCATAATGATGCACAAGCAATGGAATATATTGATGCGTATGCGAAAGAATCATTACGCTTACTGTAAGTAACGAACATAAGCCCATAGCTGCTAGAAATGCAATCTGATATCGATGTTTAGAGCTTGCCAAACGAGCATAGTAATCATCTGACCAAGATGCTGCTAATTGAAAATAATTTTCATTATTGATTTCTTGAGGAGATTTTTTTATTCTTTCTGGTTTAGAAAAGCAAAATTTACTCAATATATTTTTCATTATTTACCTTTATTATTTTTAATTATACTCTTCATCGCCGCGACGCATTTTTCGCATAACATGTTTGATTATGCTATTGTTTTGATGCTTATCATGTCTTTCTCTCGCTTGAAAGGAACGGAATTTGCGTTCACGATGTGCTGAAATTTTTCCATCGTTCACCCAAGACAACACGCTACCTACTGAACCAGCGATCATTTCATCGGCACTAATAGTGGTAATTGTTCCACCAATAGCCATTGCTAGCGCTGCAATCCGCTTAATAATCCCGATGCAAACCCAGGTGACTAAAATTGCTGTTCCTGTGTCGATCCATGTCATATTTTTTGCTCCTGATTGATATATCTCCTCTAAAATCCATTGGTCAAGAGCAATCACAATCCCCAAGCCAGAACAGATGAAAATCATTAAGGAAGCATAACCCACGCAAGCTCCTAACCAACGGTCAAAAAAGGTTTGAGTAGGTTCGAATAAAGTAAATGCAATAAATAATGGAGCCGTGACAAAAAGGATTGATAACATACACTTGGCGATAACTATTTCTAATAAAGCTATACCCACCAAAAACAGTCCGACTAATCCCATCAATACACCACCAAGCCATGGCCCAGGATTTGTGATACCTCCATTATCAAAAATCCATTGAGCAATCTTCCAAATCTCAATCAAAACATATTGCAATCCACCATTAACCCCAGCTTCTCCCGTTGATGTCCATTGAATTGGAGAAGCAGTTAATATTGCTGATCCAATTTCACTTGCTCCTTTATAAAAGAGATCATAAACATATAGACTAAAATGGCTCCAGTTCATACCAAGAAAATAAATAACGCCTATTTTAAATACAGAGCGTGTTAACCCAGATACAGACCCCTTAATCCAACCTTGTGAAATTGCCATGCCATAACAAACAAAAAAAAGAACAATGGCAGCTCCCAAGGGTTCCTCTAAATAATCAACTAATCCCTGATATCCGTCATAGACAAATTCCTTGAGAATATCGTCAACTTTATCTAGAATGTCATAAACAAGAGTTGCATAATTTGGCATTTTATTTTTTCTTAGTAATTTTTATGGTTTTTAGTGCAGTATCAAAATAGGTTTTTTCAACACTTCTATATATTTCCCTATCCTTCAAATCTTCAATAGTAATACTGGAGAAGCTAGAGCCTGATTGATCAGCGTATTCAATCATGTAATCATAGAATTTTGGGCAAAAGCTCGAATCTATCATATGGTTTAATACGCAATCTCCATATCGCAAACTTTTCTCTAAAACAGAAATATTAAATTTCATTTTGTCTGAAGCGTATATTGAAGCTGCTATCAAAAACTTAGCTGTATCTTGCTGTGATTGTGTTTCCATAGGATTTTCATGCGAACAAGCTGTTAAACCAATGATTGCTGCAATAGTGAATAATATTAATGATTTTTTCATTGTGTTCTCCTTATATTAAATTATGTAGTTAAACAGTTGACGTATCCCAGCTATTCACTGGCGTGCTATCGCAATTTTTTCCATAGTCTGGACATGGCGCCTTTAGATTATCGGATGCGCAACTGGTCATTAGCGCACTACACGAGAGTACTAGTGCTAGTAGGTACGTTCTTAGTTTCTTTTCTTTCATGGCTTCTCCTTGTTGGTTACTCAGGTATTTGGTTAAATTTTGCAGCTTCGGTACGATCGTGGATTTCAGTCGCTTGTTGCTGGGCAAGTTGTTCATTAACAACCGCTAGTCCTTTGATAACTTCTACTTGCAGATAGGCAATTTCAGTATTTAAACGCGCGTTTAAGTCTTGTATATGCTTAGTATCTTCAGCCTTATCAATTTCATCAGAAAGTGTTTTAATATTTTCTAAATGTTTATTAGTATCATTAAACGCATAAGTTGCTTGAGTACTTGCTGCTTGATTAGTATCCACTTGTTGCTGGTAGTCTGTTGCATATGAAGAGCTCATGCCAGAACTGGCTTCTGATGTATTTAATGTAGGATGTAGATCCTGATAACTTTTTAGCAACTCATTGTAGCGATCATTATTTCCACCAGAGACAGCTTGGGCCCATTCTTCTGGAGACCATTCTCTGGCTTCTTGGTCACTCTCACCATTTAACAAGCTTCCAAAAGTGTTTGTACCCGTAATCGATTTTAATTGGTTATTGATATCTCCTTGCATAATTTCTTCATATCCTTTCATGGCGACTTGATAACCTTCCATTAAAGAATTTAATTCTTCAATTTCTGTAAGAAGAAGAACCATATCTGCTTCAGCTGCATCATTTGCAAAGACATGGCTAAGTGAAAACAACATGCAAACTGATAGGATAGTTGTAATATATTTTTTCATACAATATCGTCTTTTTTTATAAAGTACGGCAACCAATTTTGGGGCTCATTACCATATTTCTGCCGTAACTGATCAACGCGTTGAATTGATTTTTTATCAGCTGAAAGGATGCCAATCAAATGACGCATATGACCCAAGTCAAGCCTGACAATGACAGAACCATGACCTTGTTTTACCAAAAATTGTCTACTTTTAGCTTCATTTTCTTTAATAAATAGAAATTCTGACTCAGTTAAACTAAATCCTTCTTGATAATATTCGGATCGCCCATCTGGATTTGGGAAGAAAATTTGCGTTGCGCTATTGTCCAATATTATATTACGCAATGACGATTGTGCGACACTGGAAGCAGACTGAGTAGCCATGACGAGAAAAGCATTCAGTTTTCTAAATGTTGGCAATGTTTTCTTTAACTCGCCTTCCCAATACGGATCAGTAAAATATTGCCAGGCTTCATCTAGCCAAATTGCCATTAATCGGCCATCTAGCTTAGAACGTATCCAGTGAAATAAATACATTAATAAAGCGGTACGCACTTGTGGTGGTTCATTATCTAGGAAATGTGTCATATCAAAGCCAATTTTGTCGGCAGATTGTAATGAATCTTTGTAATTATCAAATAAATAACCATAGGTACCAGCTTCACGTTTACCCTCTGCTTTTAACCAACGTCGTAGCTGTGGCCATCGTGGAAAATTAATTGGGATAACTTGAATCGCATTAGAAAGTTGTCTGTGTTCTGGTAATAATTTTTCAAAAGCATAATCAATGCAAGTCGATAGAGGTTCTAGCAATTCAGCGTCTAAGGTAGTTTCGCTTTCTTTTTTACAGAGCTGTGCTAGCCAATCTTGACAAAACTGTCGATTAACTGCAGTGTCTTCTAACAGCAATGGATTGAAACAGCTTTCTTCTGGATGATCTGGTGAAAGAATTGAATAAACACCACCACTAGCACGAACATAGATTTCTGCGCCGCGATCACGATCAAAGAAAACACTTCTGCCGTGATAGCGCGAAACTTGCGCATCTAAAAATGTCATTAAAACGGTTTTTCCAGCACCGTTACTCCCAATAATAGTAGTATGCCCTGGCGTCATTTCAGTTTTTGAACCAGATTTATGAAAATTAAAAAAATAAGCTGTTTTAGACGTTGTTTCAAGCAACGTTACCGCTTCGCCTAAATGATTACCATCACGATATCCCACGTGATAATTATGTAATGGACAAAAATCAGCAAAGTTTTGTGAGGTAATTAAGCAGCTGCGAGCAATATAATGGAGATTTCCAGGAATTTGCGCCCAGAATGCAGCTTCTTGCCCCAGCGTTTCACGCACAATCGGAAAGCCAACCTCTAAGTAACAGCGGGCTGCTTGATGAGTTAAATAATCTAAAGTAGATTGATCATCAGCTAAAACCATTAAAGTATGATGATGATATCCTGCATTTGCAGCGCCAGTTTGGATTAATTCTTGTAATGAACCTAGTGCATCAATTTGTGACAAACCTGCATCATTAACATTTTTTAATTTATTGCCTTGAAGTTTGACTTTTTTCATCATGACATCTTTAGCTTCAATCGCAAAAGTATGCGTACTAATCCACTCCCCTTCTAAATGCATCAGCGTATTCAGCGCCACACTAGCACTTTCTTCTGGATAGGATTTAATACTCAATATACTGCCAAAACGATTATCATTCTGAGTAAGACCTTGAAATTGAATAGATTCACCAAAGAAAATTCGATTTATTGGCAAATACTGAGCAAGGTTACCGTAAGGATACCGCATCGCAATTTTGATGTTATCTGCAATAGAATTGGATACCGGAGAAAAATTTCCATGATTAGGTAAAACTTGTCCTTTCCCACCATTAATCACAATACTTAGAAATTCAAGCAACTCACTATGAGTGTCTTCATTATCCCGACTACCTAAAATAGCTGGCTTAAAAATTGATAAAACCCCAGCCATGCGATCTACGATCTTTTCCAATTCTCGCATTTGCTGGCGACGTCGATATTGTCGAGCTTCTTTTGCAACACTGTCTGACAAGCGATTCCATAATTGAATACTTTTACCGACCTTTCCCGAATTTAGACCGCGATAAAGAATTGTTATATAAATAGTATTACTAAATAATGCGCGTGATTGAAAGCGCTGCATATACGCATCATTAATGTTTTGTAATGTTTCATTAGTAAACGCACCTTCTAAATGATGATTCACTTTTTTTCTGTGAATTGTCACTGTTAAACAAATATTTTCATCTAAAGAAGCGACTAATCGTTGCCACAAATTATTCCAGTGATTAATGCTTTCATTACGCTCAGTTTGAAACGGAACTCCATCGACTTTGAGCACGGAAAACACTATTCCATCTTGTGTTTCAGCTACAGTCGGTGAGTTCAAATGTGTCACTGGAATGTGTGTTGAAATACCTGCTTCTTTGCGAATAGCTTGCATCAAATTAGAATGGCTCATAAGTTTGACATCCCCATAACGATTTATTTGGAACACCGTGACAAATAGTTTTTTTCATTAGTACTCGAAAAAAATTCGGATCGAGCTTACATCCGATCCAGCCAATAAGATGAAATGGAATATACAACACTAGAAACTCTGTTGTATTCGTTAACATAAACGCCACCATAGTCACGAATGTTGTAAGCATAAGATAATCTAATGTAATACCCAGAAACATTGGCGGACGCGTCATTCCAGAATAGATCGGATGGATACGAATTTCTTCTTGTTGCATTAGATTAGCCCCAACACTTTGCTACCGATAAAACCGGCACCAAAAATAAACCCTGCTCCACACATAATAGCGATCGCATAAGATTTTGGCATAGCGCCTTTACCAATCCACAAATAACCTGCGCCAGCTATTGCTAACACACATAATGCCCGAGCTGGACCAGATTGAGCATAATCAACCGCATTGGTTAATACAGTGGTCAGCGTGTCATCGCTGCTGCTATAAGCAAATGTCGTACTAGGTAGTAGAAATAGAGCTGCCCACTGCCGAATGATTTTTTTTAAGAAATACTGAACTTTTCTCACAATGGATCTCCCAAAGGATGAGAATTAAAAATGATTAGTTTTTAGTAAAATTTCTAAAAGAGTTTTTTGAAAATTTCGAGAGGAAAGGATTTGAGATTTATAGAATAAACGTTTTTATTCGATTGTCAAATAAATTTTTGATTTTTTTATTGTTTATACTTCGCATTCTATAATGCCTTTTTTATTAATATTGAGCAATGAAAGAATAATTCCAAAAAAGATACATACTCCTCCAAAAAATATTGGCCAGCCAATTTTTTCTCCATTGATTAAATAACCAAATAACGAGCCAAAAATAGGCTCAAAACAAAAAATCATCGCAGCTCTATTTGCAGTAGTATAATGTTGATATTTTGTCTGAAGAAGTAAAGCAATACTTGTTGCAAAAACAGCGCAAAATAATATTGCAACAGCAACTTCAGAAGACAACAAGGTATGAACGCATTTCCCTAAAGTGAACGGCGCTGTAAAAACTGCTGTGAAAACTATTTGATAAAAAGCTAACAGTGCCAAATAAGATAAATTTGACGACACTTTTTGTAAATAAATAATGGTCACGGCGACAAAAAATGCACACAGAAGAACCCACAAAGCTCCAGAACCAATATGAGAAAGGTCATCTTTTACTAAAAAAAATAACCCGAGAAAACAAAGTAACGAGCATAATATATCTTTTAATCTCGGCTTTCCCAGAAAAAATAACGGTAAAATGAATGGAACAAGTACAACACTGATGCCAGTTATAAAAGAACCTTGCGCAGATGTAAGTGTTTGCATACCGATCGTTTATGAAACATAAACTACAGTATTAAGAGCGCCCAGTACCACTCCAGCCAAAAGCACGTTTTTTGTTCCTTTTTTAATCTCCATAACAACAAAAGGTAATAAAATAACTGCCGCAAGTATAAATCTCACCATGACAAAAACAGACGGGTCGACTGTCGCGACTGCATTTCCGACTAAAGGAAAGGAAATACCCCAGCACAAAGTAACAAATAGTAAAATTCCATCTCCTACTAAACGACGTGACATACGGCCTCCTTGTTCTTATTTGCCCGCATTAGCGTTTAAATGCTTCAAGGACTTGTTCAAAGATATATCCCATATGCACGCGATTAGCTAAATCCAATTTGTTGACATTCAGCTCTAATACTTGTTTTTGATGAAACCCTGTCTTTCGAACGTCATCTGGATAACTGCTATAAAAACGATGCAACGATTGAATATCTGAAAACCCCCATCCTCCTTCAACCTCCATCGCCCGGCCGCGCTGTTGAATGCGTTTCCACGCCAATTCTGGACGACCTTGCAAAACTATCATCAGATCGGAGGAAGGAAGTTCTTTATTAATTTTATGAAATTCCGTACTCAGCAGATCGAGTTGATTTTCAGTCAAATAACCTGACTGATGGAAATGCTGACAGAAAACTAGCAAATCTTCCGCTAACGATCGATCTTTCACCATGCTCGTTGCGCTATTAAGGCCACGTCGACGTTGTTCAGCACGCATTTGTAAAAAATGATATTGCAAGTCGAAACAGTGTTCTTTTTTATTTCTAAGAAATAAGTTCAATAGTGGATTTTTTTCTGGATTTTCAAAAATTGCATCAATACGCAGACTACGCTGCATCAACGCAGCGACGGTTGACTTTCCTAACCCGACATTGCCTGAAACAGTGATAAGCTTTTTATTTTTCTTCAAATATTCTTCTAACCGTTGTTCAGCCTCACTGGCACGAATTGCCGCTTCCGTTTCAGGCAATCTCACCCAAGACTGTAATCCAGGTGTACATACACGCAAATCTAATTCTCTAATTTTAAGAGAAATTTTGTCTACTGTTTCTCGAAGATAAGCATTTAAATCAGCGCGTGGACGAGCATCAATCACCAACACAGGGCTTGAAGTATGACGAGAAATAAAGGTCTCATAGAGACTATTGAGCAACTCAATATAAGGCCTAGGGATATTTCGCTCGCACTCACGACCTCTCTTTTGAATACGGCCCATAATCGTATCCACATCAGCTCTCAAATAAACTAACAGAGTAGGTTCTTCAATTTTTTGCATCATCAAATTGTAATTATTTTGATATACTTCAAATTCAAGAGCATTCATGTGTCCCATAATTTTTTGGGCTTTACCAAATACATGATAATCTTCAAAAATGGTTCTATCTTCTAATACAATACCGCGGGCTTGCTCTATTTCATACTGTCTTTTTAAGCGGCCATTGAAAAATTCTAGCTGAGCTATAAGTGCGTGTTTTTTGGGATCTTGATAAAAAGCATCGAGGACATTGTTACTAAAATGCTCTTTGAAGCTATGAACACTCTCATCTCCATCAATCGATGGGAAGTGGTTAAGAAGCTCCAAAGAAAACGGTGGTAATTTTAGTGCTTCAACTAAGGTAGACTTGCCTACGCCAATGTTACCAATAACGCCTATTCTTAAATTTTCCATCTTAAATTCTTTGGTATTTCATCATAAATAAAGGAAGCGAATTGTTTCAGAAAACGACAGAGAACTCAAGATATAAGCTGGAGCATGCCCAGGGGTATGTTGCTATTTACCTTAAGACCTCATTAAGAGAGAAGGAGCAGGACCTGGCATCACCGCAGCGGCAGCCAGAGGAAGCAGAGCAACTGGAAATGATTGTAGTTCTGCTCACGGCCATTAGCACCGGCTTTTGCAGAACCATCAACCTATCTTGCAATCACGAACTTTTGACTACCTCCTTATAGATAAAACAAGATTTTCAAATTATTTTGGTTTATAATTTTTCGATTAATGCAATCCAGCTTCAAGAGAGACCTATATGCAATCTCGATTTTTAAAATTTCAGCCTCATTCCACAAAAAAATAGGGACATATGATGGGACCCTACATAGCTAAAACCCCAAACGATAAAGGGTTTGTTGAATTTAATGAAATTGAAAATGATACTTGGCAGAAATTATATACTCGACAAAAAGAAATTGTAAAAAATCGCGCGTGTGACGAATTTATTGTCGGTTTAGAAAAAATTGCTTTTCCTCAAAACCAAATTCCGCAGTGTCAGGAAATTAATGAACAACTAGGTAATATAACGGGGTGGGGAGTTCAGCCTGTACCCGCTTTAATCCAAAGTGATGAATTTTACTTCTTATTAAAATCATGTCATTTCCCAGTAGCAACTTTTATTCGTCGCCCAGAGGATTTTGATTACTTAAAAGAACCAGATTTATTTCATGAATATTTTGGTCACTGCACTTTATTGACAAATCAAGCTTATGCTGATTTTGTCGCATGGTATGCGGATTATGCTTTAAAGCAAACCTCCAAAGAAAAACGTCGTTTATTATTGCGATTATTTTGGTTTACGATTGAATTTGGTCTTTTTAAAACATCGATGGGCTGGAGAATCTATGGCGGCGGTATTTTATCTTCGCCAGGAGAGACTGTGTATGCCGTTGAAAGTGCGATACCTGAACGCCGACCTTTTATCTTGGAAGATGTTTTGCGAACACCTTATCGTTATGATGTGATGCAGCCAATTTATTATTATTTAGAATCATTTGATGACTTGTATCAATTGATGCAGGTTGATTTGAATGTTTACGTTGAGGAAGCATTAAAAAACGGTGATTTTGCTTTACATCCTCTGCTAACAACACATCGCCCCAGTGATGAACAAGAGTACCCCACTTAATTAAGGAGTGTGTAATAATGATCTGTGACTTATCCAATAAAACATGTGTTCCTTGCGAAGGCAAGGTGCCTGCACTAACAAGCGAGCAAGTTAAAACATATTTACAGCAATTGCAAGATTGGAAGACCAATACCGCTTGTACTGAAATTTTTAAAAATTTTACATTTAAAAATTATTATCACGTGATGGCATTTGTGAATGCTATTGCATTTAGCGCACATCAAGAGAAACATCATCCTGATTTAGAAGTCCATTACAACCAAGTAACTGTTCGCTATAGTACACATGCGATTGGCGGATTATCGGTGAATGATTTTATTTGCGCAGCGAAAGTAGATCAATTAGGTGTTACCAGCAGGTAATCCTCAGTCCAAAACAAGCAGCAAAGAGAACAAACCGGCTAATGAATAAATTGCATGTTCAAGTGTCGCTTTAGCTAATTTTCCTTCATTCTGTATCGCATGATACGTTTGCCAAAACGCTGGATCTTTTCCTTCAGCGCACATACCCCACGGCTTAATAACCTCATTATGCATTGGCATGTGAATTTCAGTATTAAAAAAATCTTTGCAATGATTGGTGATCGAATGCATGTAAGTGCTAATATTACTTTTAACATCGACAGGTTTTCCGGCGCACATTTGTTGATAAATATTTTCAATCTCAGCACAAGCTTGTGTCACAATAGATTGATATTTGTCAGACGAAGCTTCGTAATTATTCTTATGAATTTCGATAAACTCTTTTGAACTTTCGAGCTCTGCTTCTAGAGCTGCAAAGCGACTCCAACTTGTGTGCGTTACATTCTCTTGCAACAGGCTATCATTTTGCATCAAAATATACTCCATTAAAACAACATACTGGTACCAAAAAAAGCAAGTCCTCGTAGTTATTTAAATCTTCCTGATTAAGTGCCTAGCGCGTGCAATACTAACAGAATCACGCCAGTATGTGAATGATTTTTTGATTGCTATGCCCATATAGATCGATTAAGATTAAAGCGGTATAGCGTGAAAGAAACAACAAATAATGAAAATATATGTCGACGCGGATGCTTGTCCGAAAAATATCAAGGACATTGTATGCAGGGCATCGATAAGGACGAAATGCGAGCTTATTTTTGTTGCTAATCAGCGCATTATTATTCCCGCCAGCCCTTTCATATTCTGCATTCAAGTTAATGGTGGATTTGACGTTGCGGATAACTATATTGTGGATAAAGTAGAGAAAAATGAGCTGGTAATAACCGCCGATATTCCCTTTGCAGCTCAAGTATTAGAAAAAGGTGCTTTTGCGCTTAACCCACGCGGTGAACTTTATAGTAAAGATAGCATTAAACAACGACTTGCTCTGCGCAACTTTATGGATGAAGTGCGTTCAAGCGGTATACACACAGGTGGACCGAAAACCATGAATAAAAATAATATTCAGAAATTTTCTAATGCTCTGGATGCCTATTTAGCTAAATATAAAACCGCATAAATTAAACAAAAAAAATCAAAAATATAATTAATTGACTTAACGGCAAAAACTAATAAAAAAAATTCAGCTAATACACGTATTGATATCTACATTGGAATACAATAACTTATCTCACTCAACAGAAAAATCGAGAAAAAGCGGAGAATGATCTGAGACTTCATCAGGCAACACCTTGAAATCATTCACTAAAACTCCAGAAGATGTGAGTATATAATCTGCAAAACGTTCTGCCTTAGGATATAGGCTGGTGCGCGTCGACTGAATGCCAAAACGTTTAACTAAATTATCCATATTATCTTCAAGAATACTGATACTCATTGTGTCGGGTCGTAAATTAAAATCGCCACTTAGGATTTTTGGCACTTGTAGAGAGTTTAAAAAAGCTTTAGCACGATGCGATTGCTCAATTCTCTCAGCGCTATCGCCTTTGCCTGCCCCGTTCCACAAACAATGAATATTCAATACACAATATTCCTTATCTTGGCCCTTGCACTGCACCCATTGTAGATTTCTTGAGTGCGTCGGACCGGCGCCAGGATAGTTTGGATTATCATGAATAATCACTTCTCCCTCAGCAACAATTTCAATATTTTTCTTAACAAACATCGCCAAACCATACGTATTATTCACTGTTGGGCGAAAGAAAAAGTTATGCTCGGAAAGAGCGGCTGATATTTCATCTAGAATATTAAGGCAGACAGGGTTATCATCCGTTGAAGACTTATGAGAAGCACGATGATTAACTTCCTGTAAGCAAAAAAAATTAACATCACGATGAGCGGCAAAAAACTCAATTAATAGCTCTTTAAACTGGCCACCCCAAATATTAAGTGTAATGAGTTTCATTCATGCCCCCTGCTTTGACTTTAAGTCACTGAACAGTTAATTTTAATGTGCTAATTCATAGATTTTACAATAGATTTCTGTAGACTACCAACACTTAGAAAAACGAATTTAGGGCGTTAATCTTGATTTTGCTGAATAAAGAAGCTATTTTGCCTTTAGTTGATGAGAGATTGATTGATATTGCTATTGTTAAATCTATCAATTCAACGAATAATTTTTTCGACCAACAGTTGCCTTCTCAAAAATTTTCAGCTTGCTTTGCAGAAGAACAAACTCAAGGGCGCGGGCAATTGCAGCGTGTCTGGCACTCGCCTTTTGCTGAAAATATTTATTTTTCGTTATGTTACTTTTCTTCCCAACCCCGGATGCTTCTATCAGGATTAAGTCTAGTTGCTGGGTATGCTGTCTGCGACATATTAAACACTGGCTTTTCTTTGCCAGAGCCTGCATTAATAAAATGGCCGAATGATATTTTATGTAGAAACTCAAAGCTATCAGGAGTTTTAATTGAAACTAAAAAAATGGCTGATCAAACACATCGCGTTGTTATTGGAATAGGCCTTAATGTTAATATGCAATCTGCAGCTGAAGCATCCATTTCACAAAACTGGACGTCATTAGCGCATTTGACAGGCACTCCTCACGACAGAAATCTAATTTGTGCAAAACTAATTAATAAACTTTTAGCGTCAATTCATTTGTTTGAGAAAGAAGGCTTGGTGAACTTTGTATTAAAATGGAATAAGTACAATGCGTTGTTAAACAAAGTGATACAATTAAATCACAATAAAACAATCACCACAGGAAAATGTGTTGGATTGTCACCTCAAGGAGAGATAATACTTAAGTTACACAACGGTGAAATTAGAAAATTTTTAAGCGGAGAGGCGTTTCTACAAAAATGAATCCACTCATCAACTGCGTCGACATATGGCTTCTTAATAAAGCTTCACTATCATCATTACCCCACCACTGGGAAGAAGCAATTACTACAGAAGAGCAACAACGCGCCAATCGCTTTCATTTTGCAGAAGATAGATCATCATTTGTTCTTTATCATGCTTGTAAGCGTATTATTCTTTCAAGCTACTTACAGCTATCGCCAAAAAAAATCGACTTATCTATCCAAGAAAATGGAAAGCCATTTTTGAAAAATAAAGAGTTATTTTTCAATTTATCGCATACTCGAGATTACGCAATTCTTGCGGTGTCTCGCGATGTTGAAGTAGGTGTTGATATCGAAAAATATAAAAAATCCAGCAATCATCTAGACATTGCAAAGCGCTTTTTTCATTCAGACGAATACCAATATCTGTTGAAAATTGAAGATGAAAAAAAACAACAAGAAGCTTTTTTTGTTTTTTGGACTGCAAAAGAAGCTATTATCAAAGCAACAGGCGAAGGAATTGCGGCCGGACTAAATCACTTCTGTGTAAAACTAGACTTATTTTTTATGCCAGTTCTGAAACATACGTGCCCTCGTGAATTATCCCTTATATGTCTTTCTGCCCCGGTTGGCTATGCGGCTTCACTTGCCTCTCTCGGTTCACAACCATCGATTTTTTATCGCGACTTTGATTCAATTCCTCTTTTTATTTCATAGTATATAAGAGTACAATTTTGGCCTGGATAAGGGAGGAGATTTCATTGCAAAATACGTTACTCATTTTCTTTGGATGCGGCTTTGGTGGACTATTTCGCTACTGGATTGCTAATTTAACTTATTTATTGCTTGGTCGCGGCTTCCCCTATGGAACATTGATCGTCAATGTGAGTGGCGCATTTATCATGGGACTCTTGACTGCCCTGGCGCAGGAGAGATTGAGTAGCATGGAGACACCCGTTCGGCATTTGTTAGTGCTTGGATTACTTGGTGGTTACACGACGTTTTCATCCTTTTCCATTGAAACATTTGCCCTGATCGAGTCAGCTAATTACTTGGGAGCTACGCTAAATATCATACTAAGCGTTTCTTTGTGTTTACTAACTGTATGGTTGGGTATTTTATTAGGGAGACAATTATGAAGAACATTAAACTACTGATGGACCGAATTTATTTAACTGAATCCGAAAAAATTGTGAAAACAATTACGAATTATTTAATAAGATAACTGCAGACGTTGCATCTTGATCACTACTCACTATAATTAATCACATAACACTTAAAAAGAGGAAAAACATGATGAAAAAAAATTTGTTGACCAGCGCAGTTATTATTGCGCTAAGCTTAGGGTTGAGCGCTTGTGCGCCGAACATTTCTCCCGATGTCGTATCAGCTTCTAATGCCAATGAAGCACAAACTGCGGTAGAAGGCGTCATTGTCTCTAAACGCGTTGTAACAGTTAAAGGCGACAGCAATATGATAGGAACCCTCGCAGGCGCTGGCTTGGGTGCTCTTGCTGGCTCTGCGGTAGGTGGCGGTAATATGCGCTACGCAACTGGTCTTGCAGGAGCTGTTGCTGGTGGTGCGGCAGGTAATGCGATTGAAGATAAATTGACGACACAACAAGGCATAGAATATGTGGTCAAATTAGCGCAGCAGGATAGCGGAACAACCACCATTACGACTAATGGGCAAAGCACATCAAGCACAACTACTAAAAACACCTCAACTACAACCATTGGAAGCAAATCTGCCGCTAATCGTTATGTCAACGTTGTTCAAGGACAAGGCCAGCAAGTTCTACAAGTGGGACAAAAAGTTCTTATAGCAGGTATAGACCGTGGTCATGCTCATATTATTAGCACATTACCATAATATAAGCTAAATGGCGTAAAGGGCGGCCTACTTGCTGCCCTTTTTTTAAAATCGTAAAGTATTAAAACATAAACATTGACCAAACCTCCCAATTCTTTGTAAGCCATCTCTTATTGAGCAGTAAGATTGCATCTTTTTTTACATCACTTAAATAGGCAAATATCTTTCTATCTTATTGATAAATAATGATTTTCTTGAAAAACTTATTGATTATCCCGTCACAATAACTCTTAAAGATATTGTGTTACCTCGAAAAACCAGCACAATCAACCTTGTTCAGGATGAACAACGGCTCAAGGATTAGGCCTAATGGTATGGATACATTTTTTTAAGGATTGAATGTCCGCCGAAAGTAAGGATGCTAGGTTTTCTTAAGGAATAAGAAAACGCAACAGGCGGCAAGGATGACTCTCTGTGAATGGACTCAACGAAAAAGGGGCGGCCGGCTACGCTGCCCCTTCTTCTCTATAGCTTTATCGCGAAAGCATCAAGATAACGCAATAGTAGCTAGTCGCTTTCCCAAAGCAAAACATAACTTTTCTTCTTCTTTACTAATAGCGTTTTTGCCCTCACTACCGGCGAGGTGTGTCGGGCCATAAGGCGTTCCACCAGTTTGGGTGCTGAGCAACGCGGGTTCTGAATACGGCGTACCTACAATAATCATACCATGGTGCAATAAGGGCAACATCATGCTGATAAGCGTGGTTTCTTGCCCACCATGTAATGAAGAAGTAGAGCTGAAAACACCAGCAGGTTTATCGATTAAATCTCCGGCGAGCCACAAGCTCGACGTGCCATCAATAAAATATTTCATTGGCGCTGCCATGTTACCAAAGCGCGTTGGACTTCCCATCGCAAGACCAGCACAATATTTTAGGTCATCAATAGAAGCATAAACCGCACCAGTCTCAGGAACACTTACTTCTGTTGCTTCTGTGTTCGCTGAAACTGCGGGGACAGTACGGATTCTAGCCGTCATACCTTCGATAGACTCCACTCCTCTGGCAATAATATTCGCCATTGTCGCAGTAGCGCCATATCGACTGTAATAAAGCACTAGAATATAAGGCATAATTTTTAGCTTTTTCCGCCACGTTTACGTTCATGCTCTTTCAAGAATTTTTTACGAATACGGATGTTTGTCGGTGTAATTTCCACTAACTCATCATCTTCAATAAATTCTAAAGCTTGTTCCAACGTCAACTTAATTTGTGGCACTAACACAATATGTTCATCAGAACCTGATGCACGCATATTAGTCAGCTGCTTTTCTTTAGTGACATTCACCACCAAGTCATTATCGCGCGAATGTTTACCAACAATCATTCCTTCATAGACTTCTGTTTGTGGGCCGATGATTAATTTTCCGCGTTCTTGTATTCCCCATAAAGCATAGGCAGCAGCTTTACCGGCTTGATTAGAAATCAATACGCCATTCAAACGAGACGCCATTGATTGTTTAATGTAAGGCCCATAATGATCAAACACGTGATGCATAATACCTGTGCCTGATGTCAGTGTTAAAAACTCAGTGCGAAAACCAATCAGGCCACGAGTCGGGACAACATATTCTAAACGTATGCGACCCTTACCATCAGAAACCATGTTTTTAAGATCGCCACGGCGCGTTCCCATTTGTTCCATGATGGCACCTTGATGGTTGTCTTCAACATCAATCACTACTTGTTCATACGGTTCTTGTAATTCACCGTCCACTTCTTTCAAAATAACTTCAGGACGAGAAACTGCAAGTTCAAATCCTTCACGACGCATCGTTTCAATCAAAATAGAAAGATGCAATTCACCGCGACCAGACACTTTAAATTTATCTGCTTCTGATGTCTGTACAACACGTAATGCAACGTTATGTAACAACTCTCTTTCTAAACGCTCACCAATTTGTCGGCTAGTAAGGAATTTTCCTTCCTTGCCTGCAAAAGGTGATGCGTTCACTTGAAAAGTCATTGTAACGGTTGGTTCATCTACAGAAAGTGGCGGCAATCCTTCGACGCACTGTGGGTCACACAACGTATCCGAAATATGAATCCCCTCAACTCCAGTAATCGCAACAATATCTCCTGCTTGCGCAGTATCAGCTTCTACTCGCGACAAACCAACATGATGGAATATTTGCAAAATACGGCCATTACGTTTTTGACCTTCGCTATCCAGCACCGTAATTTGTGTATTACGGTTAATTCGACCACGAGTAATACGGCCAATTCCAATCGTTCCAACATAGCTCGAATAATCGAGTGAAGAAATCTGCATTTGGAAAGGACCATCCAGCGACACTTTAGGAGCGTGCACATATTGCACAATGGCGTTGAAAAGCGGATCCATGTTAACTGCAGGATCTGCTAAATTGATCTTCGCGTATCCACCAATGGCTGAAGTATACACAACTGGAAAGTCAAGCTGTTGGTCCGTAGCCCCTAAGCGATCGAAAAGATCGAACATTTGATCCATTACCCAGTCAGGTCGCGCGCCTTCACGGTCGATCTTATTAATCACCACTATCGGATTGAGGCCTTGCTGGAAAGCCTTTTGAGTCACAAAGCGCGTTTGTGGCATTGGGCCATCGACTGCGTCGACTAACAATAGAACAGAATCTACCATAGACAACACGCGCTCTACTTCTCCACCGAAATCCGCATGTCCAGGAGTATCCACAATATTAATCCGATAACCGTTCCAGATAATACCGGTGTTTTTTGCCAAAATAGTGATGCCACGCTCTTGTTCCAATACATTCGAATCCATCACACGCCCAGTGTCTTGCCTAGTAGTCAGTGTGCCGGATTGTCTTAATAAACAATCGACTAGCGTTGTTTTGCCATGATCGACGTGCGCGATAATAGCTATATTACGCAAGTTCTCAATCGCATTGATATCGCGTACAGTTTCAGTTGTCATAAGTAGTAAAAGCCGTTAAAAAAGGTAAGGGCAAATCTTATCCAATTTACGCGAGTAGCACAACCTACTTATTCGTGTATAATCACGCAATTGTATGATATTTATGAAAATTATGAACCATTACATCGCTTTCTTTGTTGCACACTGGGAATTATCCCTGTTATTCGTAGCTGCTTTCATCTGGGCCATCCTCGCGCAAATAAATGAACGAAAGGCAAATATGTGGGCAGTTCAACCTCAAAATGCAGTTGAGCTAATCAATAAGCAATCTGCTGTTGTTTTTGATCTGCGAGACGCTACTGCGTTTGCTGGAGGTCATATTGTTGGCTCAAAACGAATCGATTTTAAACCAGCCTCCGATGATCCGAAAGCGGCCCTTAAAATTACACCACAAACCACATGCTTATTGGTCTGTGCTGCAGGACAAACGAGCAATAAAGCAGTTAGCGCACTGCGTGCAAAAGGATACACGTCGGCATTCACACTAAGTGGCGGCATAGCAAACTGGCAAAAAGAGAATTTACCATTAGTAGCAAAAGGATAATCTCATGACTGAAGTCATTATTTATACCAAGACCACCTGCCCTTATTGTGTGCGCGCAAAAAAATTATTAGAGCAACAACAATTGTCTTATCAAGAAATAAAAATTGATGAACATCCAGAAAAACGCGCTGAGATGATCGAAAAAAGCAATGGCAGAACTACCGTACCGCAAATTTTCATCAACGGTAATCATCGCGGCGGGTGCGATGATCTATATGCATATTTTGAAAAAAATAGTACATTGTTGTAATCGAAAAATAAAAAACCTTGGGAAATAATCATAGCTAACTTTACTAAGGAAATAATTTCGTATCATTAACCAGTTATCATTTATTACAAGAGGAGTGACTACAACATGTCTGAAGCACCGGCCCCCATTTTTGAGATTAATCGTATTTACACTAAAGATTTATCTTTTGAGTCCCCTAAATCGCCTGCCATTTTTAAGCAAGAAGTTAAATTCTCTGTTGATGTTACGTTAGATGCTAAATCTACTGCACTTGAAGGTGATTTCTATGAAGTAAGCTTGGCAGTAACCGTCACAGCTAAAGACGATCTTAATAAAGAAGTCGCTTATGTCGCTGAAACTAAACAAGGTGGCATTTTTACCCTTAAAAATTTCATCGAAGAGCAAAGAAAGCAAATCTTAGCCACGGTATGTGCCAATATTTTGTTTCCTTATGCCCGTGAAACTATTTCTAACTTGATCAGCCGCGGTGGATTTCCACAGCTTTATTTGGCGCCAGTAAATTTTGATGCCCTGTATGCTCAACAGGCTGCGCAAGTTTCTACCAGTGAAACTACGCACTAATGTCCTCGCCACTTAGATTTACAGTATTAGGTGCAGGCTCTTGGGGGTCTGCTCTGGCCGTCCATCTTTCATTCTGTGGATACCCGACCGTATTGTGGTCGCACAATGCTCAACATGCGCTTGAAATGCAATCTAAAAAGGAAAACCTACGTTATCTACCAGACATACAATTTCCCCCTGCGCTTACTGTTGATGCCAATCTTAAGCAGGCTCTTGCTCAAGCTGATATTGTTTTATTAGCAACACCTAGCAAGGCTTTTGAGGCAATGTTATATGAAATAAAACCTCTATTAACTCCTTCGCAAATATTGTTATCGGCCACAAAAGGATTAACGGAGCATGGTGAGTTCATGGGAGATCTTGCCCATAGTATTTTACCAAGTACTCGTTACGCTTTATTATCAGGCCCATCATTTGCTAAAGAAGTTGCCCGACATTTACCTACTACTGTCATTATTGCGAGTCATGACAAAGAATGCGCTAAGGAATTAGCACATCTACTTTCTAAAAATGTTTTTCGCGTATATACCAGTGATGATTTAATTGGCGTACAAATTGGTGGTGCCGTTAAAAACATTCTCGCAGTCGCAGTAGGTATTTCAGATGGCATGGGATTTGGCGCCAATGCACGTGCTGCATTGATTACGCGTGGCTTACGTGAAATGAAACATCTCGGCCTAGCCGCAGGCGGAGAATTAAAAACTATTATGGGCCTATCTGGATTAGGTGATTTAGTGTTAACTTGCACTGATAATCAATCACGTAATCGTCGCTTAGGTATTGCCATTGGCCAAGGAAAATCGATACAAGATGTAAAAAATGAAATTGGCCAAATCATAGAATCAATAGATACATCAGCGCTTATCCAGAAACTAATTCAGCGTTTGCGAATTGAAATGCCTATTACCGAGCAAGTTTATCAAGTCTTACATCATGGACTAGCTCCTACTCAAGCCGTAAAAAATTTATTTTCACGCTCTCTAAAATCTGAGTAAGCATCATGACAAACAACACTTCACCCTCTACTTTCACTGATGATCGCTATTGTTTTTGTTGCGGGGAAAAAAATCCTTTAAATTTAAAAATGCAATTTCATTACGAAGGTGAAAAATTATTTTCTAGTGTATTTTTTCCAAAAGAATATCAGGGATTTAATAATGTAGTACATGGCGGCATCATAGGAACAGCACTTGACGAAGTTATGGTGAACTTACATTACTTAAAGGATCAGAGGGTTGTGACTGCAGAATATAATGTACGATTAAAAGCCCCTTGCCCAGTAAATCAAAAAGTATTACTGTCAGCATGGTCAATCAAGAAAAAAGGTCGCCTCTACTTTACCGGGTCTGAAGCACGCTTAGAAAACGGCACTTTAATTGCTGAGGCAACCGCAACATGCATGAAAATAACATGCTCTCAATAAATACGTCTGAGATGCAGCATCATATTTTTTTATGTTGTGATCAAACCAAGCCAAAATGTTGCAGCAAAGAATGCGGCATAGCGTCTTGGGAATATTTAAAACGCAGAATAAAAGAATTAGAGCTTGAAACAAAAATATTTAGAACTAAAGCGAATTGTTTACGCGTTTGTGCTCAAGGTCCGATTGCAGTAGTTTATCCCGAAGGCATCTGGTATCACTCTTGCTCACCCAGTGTTCTTGAAAAAATACTTCAAGAACACTTAATTGGTGGTGAATATGTGAAGGAATACGTTATCTCCCAAGAAAAAACCAATAAACACGGTTGAACATAGCTTAAATAAGCCCTTCTTCTTTCAGCGCTTGCTGTATCGCCTTGCGATTTTTTAGCATGTCAAAATACTTCGCCACATGCGGCCACTCTGCTAATTCAAGGCCGATATGAGGAAACCACGTGAATACTACAAATAAATAAATATCTGCCAATGAAAACTGATCTCCAGTTATGTAGGCATGTGTTGCTAATTGCTTTTCAGCTACGGCAACTTTTCGCTTTAATATAGGAAGAAAAACTTCGTGTTTAAGTTCCGTAGAAATCTTTGGATTAAAAAATGGTCCACAGCTACCGTGTAAGTCAGTAGAACAAAAATTCAGCCATTCCAACACACGATAACGCTTCATGTCTCCTATTACGGGCAAATATTGGGTGGCGTTATGCGCATCTGCAAGATATTGTAAAATCACTGCATTTTCAGTGAGCACTTCTTTATTTTTCAACACTAAAGCAGGCACTGAACCTTTGGGGTTAATAGCAAGAAAGTCGCCGCCAGTTTCTGTTTTTTTCGTTTGTAAATCAACGGATTCATAGTCGCATGAAATACTTAATTCATGAGCAAAAATGCGGGCTGTTAACGAACATGCGCCACGTTTGTAATAAAATTTCATTCTAGATTCCCCTTTTAATTATATGCAAAAGCATCAGTATGATAATACTGTTAAACCATTATTGCGAATACTGATTACATGAGTGAAGGGCGGGAAAGTAAGAGGCAGCAACTTGGCACCACCTCTTCCAGATAAGAGAAATGCTATTCGCCTAAAGGAAATATATCATCAGTAGAAATCACTGAGTCCACTGCCGGCTCTTCTATTTTTTTGGCAAGAGGGGCAGCTTTCTTTGGGCGAGGTGACTTGGATTTTTTAACCACTACGACTTTTTTAGTCGCTGTTTTTTTTACCGCTTTTTTCTTAGCAACCAAATTTTTAGCCACTGGCTTTTGGCCAGATTTTGCTACTTTCAGTTCTTCTTTAAACTCTGTTTTCAAAGCCCTTTTTTCTTCTTTTAATGCACTAATTGCAGCTTTTACCTCTGCTAAAGCCAACGTTAATTTCTCAATCTTCGCTTTCATTTTCAAAAACTCCTGGGTTGAATTAGAGTCATAATTGTAGGCAATCTAATATTAAAGAAACAAGTGGTTTTTACATGATATCAAGAAGATTTTAACGCCCAATTTATGGCTATTGCGCAATCGATGAAACTAGTTTAGATTTACATACCCTGCGCCCATAGCTCAGCTGGATAGAGTACTTGGCTTCGAACCAAGTGGTCGGGAGTTCGAATCTCTCTGGGCGCACCACAATTGGAACCTCTATTTATGCTATGGTTTAAAGCCTTACATATAATCTCAATGGTTTGTTGGTTTGCAGGCTTATTTTACTTGCCTAGGCTTTATGTCTATCATGCAAATTCAACCGATATCATGCAAAAACAATTCAAAATCATGGAGTGGCGGTTGTTTTGGTATATCATGACGCCAGCCGCAGTTTTAACAGGACTTTTTGGCTGGTGCATTATTTTCACCAACTACCACTACTACGAAACCATGAACTGGCTGCATATCAAACTCATTTTAGTGCTATTATTGGCGATCTATCACGTCTACCTTGGAAAATTGCTCTTCCAGTTTAGGTGTAACCAGGCTACACATTCGGAAAAATTTTATCGTTACCTAAATGAAGTTCCGACAATCTTCCTAATTGCAATTGTATTACTGGCAGTAATACAGCCTTAATACGGCATCATCTCAAAATCACCTTTACTCGCACCACACTCTGGGCATAACCACGTATCTGGCACATCTGCCCAAGCCGTTCCAGCAGGAATTCCATCTTCCGGCCAACCCTCTGCTTCGTTATAAATTAGACCACACAGTTGACACATATAGGATTTCATTTACTTACTCACTTATCGCTTTATAATGCGACGCATCGTAAAACGAATCGGCCAGGATTTCAATCATGAATAATCAAACTTTATTTCAAGAAGCGCAACACTATATTCCTGGAGGTGTGAACTCGCCTGTGCGTGCGTTCAAATCTGTCGGTGGCACGCCGATTTTTATTGAAAAGGCTTTTGGGTCATTTATTTTTGATGCGGACGATAAGCGTTATATTGATTATGTGGGTTCATGGGGGCCGATGATTTTAGGACACGCAAATCTCGAAGTTATTAAAGCCGTACAAACTGCAGCAAGCAACGGCCTGAGCTATGGAGCTCCAACACGTTTAGAAACTGAATTGGCTGAGCTTGTTTGCAGCATGGTGCCTTCAGTAGAACAAGTACGCTTTGTCAATTCTGGCACAGAAGCCACCATGACAGCCTTACGCCTTGCGCGTGGTTTTACCCGCAGAGATAAAATCATTAAATTTAATGGCTGTTATCACGGGCATTCAGATAGCTTGCTTGTAAAAGCAGGTTCTGGGGTACTAACATGCGGTATTCCCGGGTCAGCAGGGGTGCCAGAAAGTATTGCAGCACATACCTTGATCGCTGAGTTCAACCACATTGATCAAGTTGATGCCCTTTTTAAACAATATCCAAATGATATTGCCGCCATCATCATTGAACCTATTCCAGGAAACATGAATTGCATTCTGCCAGATTCTGGCTTTTTGGCAGACTTAAAATCTTTATGTACCCGTTATGGCAGTGTATTAATTTTTGATGAAGTGATGACTGGATTTCGCGTGGCCAAAGCAGGTGCTCAAGAACTTTATTCCATCACCCCGGATCTCTCCACTTTCGGTAAAATTATTGGTGGTGGTTTGCCTGTTGGAGCATTAGGCGGACGTCGCGATATCATGCAATTTCTTGCCCCAGTTGGCCCGGTATATCAAGCCGGTACACTTTCAGGAAATCCACTAGCAATGTCAGCCGGTTTGGCACAATTAAAGCAAATTGTACAGCAACCTGACTTTTTTATTGTTCTAGCACAAAAAACCCAACGCCTAATTGATGGTATTACACAAGCCGCAAAACAACATAACATTCCACTATTAACACAACACGTCTGCGGTATGTTTGGCTTGTTTTTTACCGAGCAAAAGTCGGTACGTCATTTTTTTGACGTTACTCAATGTAATGTTGCGCGTTTTAACCAGTTTTTTCATGGCATGCTTAACGAAGGAGTTTATTTGGCTCCTTCCGCTTTTGAAGCAGGATTTATGTCAATAGCACATACTAATGAAACTATTGACGAAACAATCGCGGCTGCTCATCGTGTGTTTATTACATTAGCCCTTCGTTAAAGAGAACATATATACAAACACATACTACTGGAGAAGCGAACGTGCAGTATGCATGCGCTTATACATATATAAAAGGACAACAGGGAAAATCATCGCTATAATACCGATAGAAAACACTACTTCATAATGCAGCTTGCCGCCAACATCAATATTATCCGGCGGAAAAAATCCTACGATTAACGTTACTGCACAACCAAAAAGACCTAATAGCGTAATCATCCACATGCCGAAGCTTCCACCAGGAATTTTGAATGGTCTCAATTGAATAGGGAATTTGTAACGTAATCGCAACGCCGCTAAAAACATAAAAAGGTACATAATCATATAAAGTTGCGTGCTTAATGATGTCAATAACCAATAAGATCCATTCACACTAGGCATTAATAAAAATGCCATACACATGACAGAAACAAGCACTGCCTGCAGTAGTAACATGCGCGTTGGAACACCTCGAGCGCCTTCTTTCGCAAAAAATTTCGGCAAATACCCGTGCTGCGCTGCCCGTAATAATCCTTTGGCCGGGGATATAATCCAATTCACCATGCTACCCAAAGCACCGATTAATAAAAGTAGTGTTAATAATGGAACAAGCCATTTCATATGGTATCCACCTAGAAACCCTTGAAAAGCACGCATCACGCCATCCACTAAATTAATTTGATCATGCGGTAAAATTACCGCTATGGCTAGTGAACCAAAAATCATGGTGAATAAAATTAAAACAACAGAAATAATTAATGCCTTAGGGAAAGTATTCTGAGCGTTCACAACATTGCGTACATGCACTGTTGCAAGCTCCATCCCGAGAAAAGATGTCATGATTGCAGTAAGTGAAATCCAACTATTAGTATCATCAAAATGAGGCAGCATGCTGTGCATAGTAAAAGAAACTTGTAAGGATTCGCCTTTTAACATCCAGGTAATCCCTAAAAATATTAAAATAGCCATAGGGAAAATCATTCCCAATAAGCCACAAATACCGGCAAATTTTGCGGACGCACGAACTCCTTTAAAGTTGAGTAATGTCAACCCCCAAAAAATAATAAGAATAACAGAAACCAGATAACCTTTATGCTCTGCCAAGTGAGGATCAATTAAAAAAGCCATCGCTCCAGCAATAAATGAAAGTATTGTCGGAAACCAAACCATGGTATTAATCCACTGCAACCAAATAGCAATCAATGCTACTTTTTCACCAAATGCCATACGCACCCAATCGTATATTCCACCCTGCTCTGTCCATGCGGAAGAAAGCTCTGCAGAAACTAAACCCGCAGGAATAAGAAAAACAAGCGCTGAAAAAATAAAGTAGAAAACTAAAGAAGAACCAAAAAGTGCAGTAGCGGGTAAGTTGCGTACACTGTCAATAGAGCCAGTAATCAGCATGATTAACAGAAACAGTCCTAACGTTTTTGTTGCTTGATTTATCTGCATCTTTCTATCCAAAATTTAATCAACCTAAAAGAAGGACAATTTTGAAGCAAATCGTATTGTGATGCAATAAAAAACATTGTACAGATGAAAACATATTTACCTCCACAAAAATTCATGTATGATCACGACCCTCTTTACCTAGAGGGGTGCGCTGCAATGAGTTTTCTAAGCTTTAAGCTATTAACCGCCGTCATTATTTTTATTGTTACCCTCAGTGCGGGTTGGATCCCATTCGTTAAACGTATCAATATGCGCATGGGCATTGATTTCCCTATTGGTGAAGCTTTAGCCAGCGGCGTTTTTCTTGGTGTTGGCTTATTACATATGTTGTCAGATGCCTCAGAAGGCTTTACAGCAGCAGGATACGAGTACCCTTTTGCATCGCTTTGTGCCGGGGCAATGTTTTTATTTTTACTCTGGTTAGAACACTTGGGGCGCGATTATTATCAACATCAACACCACCATGAGCATTCGCATGGCCATGATAATCATGCGTGTAACGATAACGGTACGCATGGAAACGCTAGAGGAAAATCATTTGCTCTCCTAGCGCTTGGAATGCTCTCACTGCATGCTTTTTTAGAAAGTGCTGCGTTGGGACTCTCGACTAATTTTACAATTATTTTGATGCTGGCAATTGCTATTCTCGCGCATAAATGGGCGGAAAGTTTCGCATTGGCGATTCAACTTACAAAAAGCACGCTCTCTCCAAAAACGGGATTGTTTTATTTTCTACTTTTTGCGCTTGTCGCACCATTAGGCATCTTTCTCGGTGGTTTCGCCAGCGAAAAAATTCAACATTTACCGCTACTCGGCCCTATTTTTTTAGCGCTCGCTGCAGGTACTTTCTTATATTTAGGCACATTACACGGACTGTCACGTGCAGTCATGGTTCAACAATGCTGTAACCTCAAGCAATACACCTTTGTTATAATAGGTTTCTCACTTATGGCTATAGTTGCAATTTGGACCTAAATTTCAAAGCATTAAGCGTTAATAAGTTGTTTTTCTTTCAACTCAGCAATAGTTTTGCACTCAACACATTTAGTAGCTGTAGGTCTTGCTTCTAAACGAGCAATACCAATATCTATGCCGCAATCATCACAGTATCCATAATCGCCTTCTTTAAGCGCCTCAATAGAAAAGTCTATTTTTTTAATAAGTTTTAATTCTCGGTCACGTGCGCGCAGCACTAATCGAAAATTCTCTTCATAAGCGGCAAGATCGACTTCATCGGCAAGACCTTCTTTTGTTCTACGCATAGATTCCAAGGTCGAACTAGCTTCTAGAAACAGATTTTTTTTCCAAACTTCTAGGATAGAACGAAAATGCGCTCTTTGCTTATCGTTCATATATTCTTCATGTTTTTTTTCTGAATAAGGAGCGAACGAAACAGCGATATCAGCAATCATACTCATAGCAGTAATCCCCTTTAATCTATTTCACTTCCTGTGAATGTAGCCATCGTCTATGTGAGCAAACCCACTCGCAATATTCTAGCCTTAAAAAAATTCAAAATGAAAGATTTTTTAAGAATAATACGCTATTCTAGCTTTTCTTTAAGATTTTAGGTTCTATTAATGACAGAAATCGGTCAAAAATTATCCTGGATGATGTATGTGGTACAATTTAACATGCATTATGTACTCACTATTGTCGCTGCACTTTGGATAATTCAATGTGTCAACTTTGCTTTGGGCTACCGGCTAAATGCCTTTGGGATTTTACCAAGATCCCCGTCTGGTCTACTTGGCATTTTGCTAGCGCCCTTGTTGCATGGAAATTTTAGTCATCTGCTTTTCAATTCTATTCCACTATTTTTATTAATGAATTTGGTTTTGCTTACAGGAATGCCTGAATTTATCATTGTCACCTTGCTCATTACGATTATTAGCGGATTTTGCGTTTGGTTACTGGGTCGAAAAGCGCTACACGTGGGTGCAAGTGGTGTAATTATGGGGTATTGGGGATATCTGATGATCAATGCGATCCTATATCCTTCGATTATTACTGTCTTACTAGTGATTTTTTGCTTTTATTATTTTGCCGGGCTTTTTGCAAGCTTAATGCCAAAAGCAGGCACTTCTTGGGAAAGTCACGTTTTTGGTTTTGTCTCAGGCTTATTAGTAAGCTACGCTCATCTACCCTCCTACTTTCTTTTATGGATTCCTTACACTTCTCATTGAAGCGGATGAGAAGTGGGGTATAATCCCTGATCACTTTTGACAAGACAAGTCCTTACTATGAAGCCTGGTTCAATCACAGAAAAAAAACTCCTGCATTACACTACAAAAGCCGTTGCTGATTTCAATATGATTCAAACAGGGGATAAAGTTTTAGTCTGTCTATCTGGTGGCAAAGATTCCTATACGATGCTGTCATTACTCAACATGATGCGCGTCAGTTCTAACTACAAATTTGAACTGCAAGCTTTCACGCTGGATCAAGCTCAACCCGGTTGGGGGGACGCAGACATGCGCGCATGGCTTGAAAAACGCAAAATTCCTTATGAAATTATTACCGAAGATACTTACAGCATCGTCAAAGAAAAAATTCCTGAAGGAAAGACTTATTGTTCACTTTGTTCAAGACTGCGCCGCGGAATTATTTATTCTTACGCCTCAAAACATGGTTTCACAAAAATTGCGTTGGGTCATCATCGTGATGATATGATTCGAACATTATTAATGTCGATTCTTTACAGTGGCGAAATTAAATCTATGCCACCAAAGTTGCTGACCGATAGTAAAGATCATATCGTGATTCGACCGCTTGCTTACTGCCAAGAAAAAGATATTATTCAGTATATGAAAGAGCAGCAATTTCCAATTATTCCGTGCACTTTATGTGGCTCTCAAGAAAAATTAGTGCGCAAACGAGTGGCTAAACTTATTGATCAACTTTGTGAGGAAAATCCCAAAGTTGGCAGCAACATGTTGCATGCCCTACAAAGTTTACAGCCCAGTCAATTGATGGATAAAAAACATTGGGATTTTAAAAACCTAGAATCATTACGCACATCCCGCTCTCCGGAAATTAATCCTGAATACGATAATATCCCTAAGAAGGACGTCTTGTTTTAAATATCTCAAACAAAAATACTCGTGCCGGACCGATTTTCAACAATTGCTAATAAGTTTTCGAGATGCCCAATTGCAGCTGAATGACCGCTACTTTCAGCGAATTGACACGCCGCTTGGATTTTAGGCGCCATGGAGCCGGATTCAAAATCTTGCGACTTAAGCTCATTAACGTGAGCACTAGAAGCAAGGGCTTGATTTTCATTCCCCCACTCTCGATAAACACCCTCCACATCGGTGAGAATAATAAGTTTATCAGCTTGTAAATCTAATGCTAAACGCGCAGCTGTTAAATCTTTATCTATCACTGCTTCAATGCCCTGTAAACCTTTCTCTGCTTGTACGCACGGAATGCCGCCGCCACCGGCAGCGATAACAACATAAGCAGATTCCGCCAATAATTTAATCGCATTGAGTTCTACAATTTTTTTAGGCTTAGGCGAAGGTACAACGCGTCGAAATTGTTGTTCGCGTTTTACAAAACTCCAGCCGCGCTCTTGTTCCAATTTAATTTTTTCTTCTTCGTTATAGTAAAGTCCTATCGGTTTGGTAGCAGAACTAAACGCGGGATCAGTCGCATCCACTTTTACTTGTGTTAGTACAGTCACTGCTATTTTTTTATTTTGTAATACATTATCAAGTGATTGCTGCAATACATAACCAATCATCCCCTGACTTTCCGCATCGAGTATATCGAAAGGATCATTCGACTGTAATGCAAGTAATCCAACTTGCGGGCCATTACCATGTACCAAAATAATTTCATGTTCAATCGCTAATTGTGCAATATCTTTTGCCACTATGTCACAATTGCGCTTTAGTGTCTCAGCAGTTTGCGCCTCGCCCTTTTTTAGCAGTGCATTTCCACCAATAGCAATTACAATACGCATGATACCTACTACTCCCTATCCACAGGACAAGACATACAACGAGAACCACCACGCCCACGTCCTAACTCAGAACCAGGAATCGTAATTACTTCAATACCTTCTTTACGTAATTTTGCCAAGGTATTTGAATTGCATTCGTAACCTATAACAGTACCCGGTTTAATCGCAAGCAGGTTGCTAGCATCTGTCCATTGCTCACGCTCGTGCGCAAAATAATCACCACCTGGATGAATAAGTTTTAATTTCTTGACAGATAATTCATGCGCGATGGCATCAAAAATATCGGCTATATTTTCAATAACTAATTCATTTTCTACATCACCTGCCTTAATTTCCCATGCACGAATATCCTTTTCGCAAGGAAAAGCCACACAAAAAGTATCGTAATCTATCATAGTCATCAATGTGTCTAAGTGCATATAAGCACGTTTTTTAGGGAGTTCAATCGCAAATATTTTAATCACCGCATTATTTTTAAATAACTGTTTTGCCAACATTTCAACGGCTTGAGGTTTCGTTCTCTCTCCTAATCCAATCAGGATACAATCTTGACTAATAACTAATACATCACCACCTTCAATGCTGGGTAAGGGAGTATCTGTATGAGTACCGTCAAACCAAATAGTCGGTTTTTTCTCAGCAAATCGTGGATGATATTTATAAATTGTCGCCATATTTGCAGTTTCAGCCCGCCTTGCAGGGTAAGCCATATAATTAATTGAAACACCTTCACCCAACCAAAATGAACTGTCACGCATAAATAAATGATTAGGAAGAGGCGGAAGAACAAAATCATTGGGGTCGGCTGCTTTAGAACACAAACCAAGTGAGTATCGACCAAGATCTGCATAAACCATGCCGCCAAAAATATGTTTGACAAGTTCTGCTTCGTTAAGATGTAACAAATACTGTGATAACAAATGCCCCTCATGCGTATTAGAAAATTGCAGATTAATCATTTGCTTAATCAGATACGCTTTTGCTTGCATGTTGGCAAACGTTTCAGTAAGTAAATCTTCTAGAAGCAATACTTCTACGTTATGATCACGTAATACTTGAGCAAAAACATCATGCTCTTGTGCGGCTTTCTCCGGCCACAACACATCATCAAATAAAAACTCTTGACAGTTACTCGGCGTTAAACGTAAAAGGGACTCCATAGGCCTATGCAAGATGACGCGCTTTAGCGGCGCAATTTCTGAATAAATCCCCATAAAAACCCCCTATTTACTAATACTAATTTAAACATGACCAATCGTGGCAACAATAACTGCTTTGATTGTATGTAAACGATTTTCTGCTTGATCAAACACAATAGAATGACGGCTGCGAAACACTTCATCAGTGACTTCTAGCTCACTCAAGCCGAACTTTTCAAATATCTCTTTTCCTACTTTAGTATTAGTATCATGATAAGCGGGTAAACAATGCATAAATACTACATCTGAGTTTTGGGTTTTACGTATCATATCCATTGTCACTTGATAAGCTTTAAGCTGTTCAATGCGTGCTGCCATTTGATCCTCTTCGCCCATAGAAAACCATACGTCAGTATAAATAACATCGGCATCTTTGACGGCTGTCGCAATATCTTCAGAATACTCCAACGTTGCATTCGTTTCACGAGCAATAGCATCCAAACCATCAATAAAACTTTTTTCAGGCCATAGTGCTTTTGGCGCAAGACCCATAAAATGCATACCCATTTTTGCAGCACCGATCAATAAAGAATTGCCCATGTTGTTACGAGCATCACCCACATAAACCAGTTTTACTTTATTCAGTGGTTTAGCAATATGTTCACGAATCGTTAACAGATCCGCTAAAATTTGCGTAGGATGGTACTGATCGGTTAAACCATTCCACACTGGAACTCCTGCATGCAATGCAAGAGTTTCCGCATCGCTATGTGAGTAGCCACGATATTGGATGCCATCGTACATGCGGCCCAATACTTTAGCTGTGTCTTCGAGGGATTCTTTTTTCCCCATATGACTATTTTCTAAAAAAGTGACATGACCGCCTTCATCATAAGTTGCCACTTCAAATGCACAGCGAGTTCGTGTTGAGGGTTTATCAAAAATCAACACAATGCTCTTATTTTTTAATAGCTCATTTGAATGCCCGGTACGCTTTTTCTCTTTCAAATCATGTGAAAGCTGCAAAAGATATTCTATTTCTAATGATGAAAAATCACGTAGTGTTAAAAAACTTCTACCTTTTAAGTTGGTCGACATCGCGCTTGTTCCTTATTAAAATCGGAATATAAAAAAATACACTCCCCAATAACAGTACTGTACCATATGCAATAATTTTTTGTCCTGACCCAATTATAGCCCAAACAACATAAATACCAGCAAGCAGTGCAACAACAAGTTTTATGGCTATTTTTCGTGTGAAAGGAGCGTTTCGTTGTTTTATCCAATAGGCAAGTACCGTATAAAAATAAGGTATTAAGACAGCAAAAACAGCGATTAAAATAATAAACTCAAACTGTTCAACCAGTGATTTTGATACTGTTGTAAGCAATAAAATAGAAATAAGTAGAGAAGTGATTACAACAGCAAAAACAGGAATACCTGATTTATTTCGTTTAGAAAATCGTTTAGGAAAAACGCCATCATTTGCTGCAGCCATAGCGATTTGTCCTTGCATCAGTATCCAACCACTTAAACAACCCACGCAAGAAATAATCGCGCCCAATGCAATAACATATCCACCAATAGGTCCAGCAACGATATTGGCAGCTAATGCAAAAGGAGCGCTACTTTGTTGAAGTTGCTCTAGCGGCACGATGCCCAACACCGCTGATGAACTTAAGATATAAACTACAGCAGCAATACCAGTACCTAGCAATGTCGCTAAAGGAATATTGCGCTTAGGATTACTTACAGAATCTACGGGTAAAGTCGCTGACTCTAAACCAATAAATGACCAAAAGGTTAGAGCAACTGCATAGTTAATCGCAGAAAAATTGGATTGATGCGGCACGGTAACATTTATTGCTTCTGTAAAATAAGCAGGATGAATATATGCCCAACCAATCGTACCAATAAACAATATTGGAAGTAGCTTCAGAAACGTTGTTACGATTTGAAAAAACCCTATCCCCTTCATGCTAGTAATATTCAATAATGTTAAAAGCCACAAAAAACCTAGCGCACAAAAACATGCGGGCCATGGCTGAGTCAGCACAGGGAAAAAAACTGATAAATAGCCAGCCAAAGCAATTGCAATCGCTGCATTACCGACCCACGCAGCAATCCAATAACAATAAGCCGTCTGAAAACCTAGAAATTGTCCTAGTTCTGCGGTTACATAAGCATATGGGCCGCCCACTTTAGGTAGAAGCATACTGAAATTAGCGAAAACAAATGCAAGCAATAAAGCGCCCGAGCCAGTAATTAACCAAGAGACGATGCTAATACTGCCTATATGAGAAAGGTCCGCAGGTAACAAAAAAATTCCCGAGCCGATCATGTTGCCGGTCACTAATGCGGTCAGTGCTATAATGCCTAATTTGTGAGGTGTTTTTTCCACGTTATTTATCCTATTGTTTCTTGTGCGCGAAGCTTTCCATAGAAATATACCACATGAACCTGGGTATCACGCGACAACATTCCTGGGTTATTACCCGACTCGCCCTGTGGAATGGATTGCTTTAATTCAGAAAAATACCTTACCCAAGCAGGAGAGAACACATTAGGATTTTCTGTTTTGAAATTCATAGGGTGCGATGCAAAAATCGTCACATTATTGTTTGCCTCAAAAAATGCTCGTGTAATCAATTGCGAACAGTATAATCCTTTTGCATCTGGTAAAAAAGTTGGATTGTACGGATAATCAAGATACTGTAGAGCTTCTTTAATTGCCTTGGGAATTAACGGCTTTAGTTTATCATCAACTCTTCCTACCATCACGCGAGGATGTCCAAACTCATCTACACTTCTGACTAAAAATTCATAGAGCGGTGTGAGCTTTACGCCTGCGCTACCTGCTTCAATCACTTCCGGTTGAGTTTTATCGATAGCCACTATCATGCCAACATGTGAAACTGTCGTGTGACGGTACCCATAGGTGGTGCTATTAATTCCATCACACAGTTCGCCACAAGCAAGATCTTGAAATAACAAATCTCCTGGCGCTAGTTGAAATATATTAGGAAACAATTTTGGGTTCAGTACATTCATAAGTAACGCAAGTGGCACATCAACTTTCTGTACTCCATAATAAGAAGGTTCAACTTGGGCGCGTTCAAAAGTGATTTGTAAGTAATCTGCAACAACATTCCAATGTTGGTAGTTCTCTAATTTAGGTGTTGTGCCTGTTTTAATAAATTCGCTACGGGATAAAAAATTTTCTGATGGAAGCTTCTCTTGTGACAACTTCTCCATAAAATAAGCCTGAGAGTATGTCGCGATAATTTGCAGGGCGTTTTCTTCATTAGAAAATAAATCAGAGAAATTCAAGATGTGTTGATTTTTAGAGTCAACATTGATTGTTCTAATGCTGACACTTGGATGAGCCATATGCTGTTGATATTGCTCTTCTTGTAAACGAATACTGGTAATGCCATAAGGATTTTTCAATAGCTGAACATCAGTATGTTCGTAAGGAAAACTGATTGCTGCAAGCAATAAGTTTGTCCACATCATTCCAGTAATGATAATGAGGCATTTTTTGATCATAAACCTCTCCTTGCTCAATGAACATTACGTATAAAAACGTGAGACATCGCTTAAAACCATGTGCGCTTTACGAGCGCGTGAGTTAATAATTTTTTATAGAAACTGCGCTACCCCTTTGATTATTCTAACACACTGATAACAATTTAGCTTCATTATAGCCCAAAAACGTATAAATGGAGGCCTCTGCGAATCCAGCTAATTACATTTTTTGTGCTAATATTAGGCTTGTGACATGGAGTGACTCACAAGGAAAAGGAACAAGGATTGTTTCTAACCAAGGACGGTCCAGCATGGATGCACATAATAACAGCAAGGAAGCTGGTACGGATAGGGGTAGCGTAATGCTATCCCTCACCGTAATTGAGATTTATCTTCATTAAGCGGCCTCTTTTTTTCAATAAAAAGTTATACTCATTTCTACTTCTCCGCTTAAGTTACACTTTAGAAGGAAAAAAATTATGTCATACCAAAACATTTTAGTTACCACGGCTTTTTCTGAAAAATGCGGACGGACCCTTAACCGTGCAAAATGCCTCGCCACTTCATGTAATGCAAAATTACATCTAGTTCACTTTATTGAACCATTGCCAGCGGCAGCCTTTACTTATGCCAGTGCAGCATTGATTGATGAGCAGAGCATCATCCAAGCTGCAAAAGAAAAATTAGCACAAATCGCTAAAGAATTAGAAATCCTAGCAGAGAATTTTTATCTTGAAGAGTCATTGCCCAAAGCGGGTATCGTCAATTTGGCAAAAAAACTTAATATCGATTTAATTATCGTAGGCAGTCATGGTGAAAATAACGTCATTACGACACTTCTTGGCTCTACCGCCGATGGTGTTGCACATAACGCCGCTTGCGATGTTTTGCTAGTGAAGTAAGCGATTCTATGCCCAGCAGAAACTCGCCTCATGATGCTTTTTCTGGCACACTGAATTAATTGCGACAAAATCAAAAAAAGGAGTATATATGAAAACATTATATCAATGTCTTCTTGGATCTTTACTGTTCGTTAGTAGCTCTTATAATTATGCGCTAACAGTGAAGCAGCCCGTGAATTTTGATAAAAACACTATTGGTCAGTATCAAAAAGAAGAATTTAAAGTAGATTGGTTGACTAGCATGTACTCATCAGAGAAAGATAATCTCTACATTAGTGATGCGTCTAATTTAGCTAAGGGACCTAAACGCAAGAAAAAAAATAGCCATAATCGATTGAGCAGCGCCAATGAGGATCATTTGTTCAAGGTAGTTTTCCCCAAGGGTGAAGTAGGAGGCTCTGCTGGTGTCGCTTTTCCAGCGCCATTACAAGAAAATTATGACAGTCTATTTTTTCAATACGATGTACTATTTCCCGCTGGCTTTGATGCTCCTGAAAAAGGCGGCGGCAAGCTGCCCGGCTTAGCTTCAGACGAGGATGAATCAGGTTGTGTAAGTAACACTAAAGGATTTAGCACCCGCTACATGTGGCGCAACGAGAACGAGCAGCTGAAACTCTATCTGTATGTGTATAATCCTGATAAAAAAGAAGATTGCGGAGACTATATTGACTTAGATACTCCTTATTACTTTACCCCAGGTCAATGGACAACGCTAACACAAGAGGTCAAGCTGAATACCATAGGCAAAGCAGATGGTTATGTGCGCGTGTGGGTAAATGGCGATCTTCATTTAGATTTACAAAATATAGAGCTCAGAGTCGATTCTAGTTTACACATCTCCTATGCGCAGATAGATGCTTTCCCTGGCGGTAGTGATCCTGATCAATGGGCATTTACCTCTGAGCAACGTAATTATTTTAATAATTTTTCAGTTTCTGAAACTAACCCCATCTCAACAAAAAAACATCAGGTTAGCCAGAGTTGAACCGACGGCCTCTTGGCGGTTCTAATGTAATGACCTAAAAGGCAGTGTGTGAACGGGTGTGCGTTTTCGGGCCACTTGTATAATGTCGGCCACTCTACACTTAATCGCTGGGTCATTCGTTGCGCGCCTTTGTTAGAAAAAGCATTTAGAAAAAATTACAATAAAAAAATTAATTCCCGTTGGCGTATGGACGAGACCTACATCAAAATAAAAAGTGTGTGGTATTATTTGTATCGCGCGGCGGACAAATTTGGAGATACGGTTGATTTTATATTATCTGAAAATAGAGATAAGCCTTCAGCCAAAGCCTTTTTTGTCAAAACTATTGGCTTGCATGGATTACCAGAAAACGTAACGCTTGGTAAAAGTGGTGAAAATCAATCCATTTTCGAGCAATTTTATGTATTGGCAGGCTAGCCATGCCAGGCAAAAACTCGCCTCATACTTTTTCTGGCACATTAAATTCATTGCGACATAACCTGAAAGGATGGGTTTCCGAAAGTGCTTACATTTAGCTCAAGTCCTTTTCTTGATGCTGGTCCTAAAGACTTTTTTCTTTAAATAAAGTATAAATAGTAGGAATGATAAACAAGGTTAATACCGTTCCAAACATCATACCGCCGGCAATGGTCCATCCCATCTGTGAACGAGCAACAGATCCAGCTCCGTTGGCTAAAATCAACGGGAGTGCGCCTAAAATAACGGCTGCTGTTGTCATCAAAATAGGACGTAATCTAACGGCAGCGGCCGCTTTAATAGCTTCCTGAATACTTAGCCCTGTTTCTCGAAGTTGATTGGCAAACGCTACCATCAAAATACCGTGTTTTGAAATCAATCCAACCAAAGTGATCAATCCTATTGCCGTATAAATATTCAGCGATGCCCCCACAAAATATAACGTAATCAAGGCACCCACCAGGGCCAGCGGAACGGTAAACATCACAATAAACGGATCCATAAAACTTTCAAACTGCGCACTTAAAACTAAATAAATAAAAACAAGTGAGAATAAAAATATCGTCAGCATAGAACTCCCCGATGTAGCAAACTGACGCGTATCACCGGAAAAATCGTAACTCATGTATTCCGGCAACTGATCGTTTTTCAACAACGTTTCAAAAGCATTAATCGCTTGTTGTTGCCCACTGCCTTCAGACAATATAAGCGTAATGGTCACGGAGCGCTGCTGTTGAAAATGATTCAGCGTATCGGGTGAAACAGTATTCGTAACGGTAATAATATTGGCAAGAGGAACCAACTGCCCTGCTTCCGTTTTTACATAGAGATGATTTAATTTTTCAGGATCATTACTATACAACGCATCTAGCTGTGGAATAACATCATAACCTTGCCCATCTCTGACAAAAGAGCCCACCGTTGGTTCTCCCAAGGCAAAATTAAGTGTGGTATTAATATCTGACATACTAATACCTAATGAAGAGGCGCGGTCTCTATCTATTCGCACCATGACTTGTGGGCTATTTAATTTTAAATCAGAATCAGCATTCAAGACGCCCGGTACCGTTTCTAACTGTGTGATGAGTTTTTGTGAAATGGTATTGAGTTCTTCAAAGCTGCCGGTAGATTTTAAAACCAACTGTGTAGATGCAACACCACTGGAGCCTGGAAGACTGCTCGGGCTAAAAAATGAAAATTTCATGCCTGGAATTTTACTGGTGATATTCATCAACTCTTTTTGTATGTCTGCCGCAGAACGATCGCGCTCTGACCAGTCTATCAAACCAAGATAAAAACCTGCGTAATTTTCTCCGCCTTGGCCATTGATAATCACCTGATGTTCAACTTCTGGAATTTTTTTCAATTCCGTATTGAGAGGTCCGGTGTATTTACTAGTATAATCAATATTTGCCGCTGTAGGCGCGGTTGCTTTACCCGTCAGCGCCCCCTGATCTTCGGTCGGCGCTAAGGTGCTTGCCGCTTGTAGCGGCGGAAAAAATACAGCGCCTAATACAATAACACCGATCATAATCACAACAATCATGATTCTATTATTAAACGTTAGTGTTAAAAATGTTTTATATTTTTCGGTAATAGAAAAAATCATCGCGTTTATTTTTACTTCCATGCGCGATTTTTTTTGCATAGGCTTCATTAATTTTGCACACATCATTGGTGAAAGGGTTAACGCCGTAAATCCAGAAATCACCACTGCCGCTGCCAGTGTAAATGCAAATTCTTTAAATAAAACACTGGTTAAACCAGTCGTAAATCCAATCGGCGCATAAACCGCCACTAAAGTAAACGTCATAGCAATCACGACAAATACAATTTCGCGTGCGCCGGTAATAGCCGCATTAAACGGTGATAATCCTTCTTCAATATGGCGATGAATATTTTCCAATACCACAATCGCATCATCCACCACCATACCAATCGCAAAAACAAACGCCAACAAGGTTAAGGTATTCACGCTGTATCCCATCGCAAACATAAACGCAAACGTAGTGACCAGCGATAAAGGCACGGTCACCATTGGAATCAATACCGCACGTAACGAACCGATAAACAAAAAGATAACAATGAAAACAAATATGGAGGCTTCTATAATCGTGCGAATAACTTCATTAATCGATAAGGCAATATACTTTGAACTGTCTTGCGCATATTGCATCGACATATCAGGCGGCATTTGTTTTTGAAGTTTATCCAATACTTTTTTTACGTCAACAGACACTACTAGAGGATTGGCATTCGATTTAATGGTAATCGCAAGTCCCACTCCAATTTTTCCGCCGACATACAAACTTTTGTTGTATGATTCAGCTCCCAATTCTGCGCGTCCAATATCTTGAATACGTATTAACTGATGGCCGCTATGTTTCACCACTAATTGATTAAATTCTTCCGCCGTTTGTAAATCGGTTTGGGCGTTGATCGTTAAGACTTGTTCATCGCGACGCACAGAACCAGGTTGCGCTTGAACATTATTATCGTTTAACGCATCTTGAACATCGTTCGAGCTCACACCTAACTTGGCCATTTTCAACGGGTCCAACCACACACGCATCGCGTAAGTACGATCCCCCAATAGATCGACAGCGCCGACGCCGGACGCGGTCACAATTTGTGGTACAATCACTCGACTTAAATAATCCGTAATTTCGGGTGCCGACTTTTTACTACTGGAGAAACCAATCACTAATCCAGGCGCTGCATCCGGATCGATTTTCGTCACAACGGGATCATCCACGCCATCAGGAAGTGATTTTGTGACTGAAGCAAGATCGCTACTCACATCTTGTAATGCAGTATTAACATCCGCATTCAAGGTTAAATGGAGTGTGACACGGCTTTTCCCTGCTGTACTAGAAGACGTGATATAATCAATGTTATCAACACCGGCAATCGCATCTTCAATTTGGGTGGTGACAAAACTTTCCACCGTATCGGCATTTGCACCTTTATAAGTGGTCGAAATTGAAACAACATTCGCTTCCATTCTCGGATATTGACGAAGCTCTAATTGATCATAAGCAATCAGCCCAACAACAAACAGTAATAAACTTAAGGCTGTCGAAAATACCGGGCGTTGAATAAAAAAATCCGTTGGTTTACTCATACATCCCCTGTTTCTATCGCAACCGCATTAATTTCCCCACCCTTTTGCACTTTATTCGTTCCTGCGCTGACAATCACATCCCCCGATTTTAAGCCAGAGAGGACTTGAATGCTTTGATTAATCTGTGTGCCTATTTGTACGTTTTGTCGCACCGCTACATTATCTTGCACAAGATAAACATACGCGCCAGAGGTATCGTACATCAACGCAGTTTGTGGAATCGATAAAGTCGTGCGCGAAGTACCAATATCTACTTTCACCGTCGCATATCCTCCTGGCAAAAGCGTTTCTTTTGGATTAGGAACCGCCGCTCTAACTTGTAACATCCCCGTGGTTTGATCGACCACCGTTTCATAATTCACGATGTGTCCGGTGAACACTTGATCCGGTGATACGTTAGCAATAACATTCACCATCTCGTTTTTTTTAATCGCACTGAATAATTTTTCAGGCACATAAAAATCGACAAACATGGGATCAAGATTTTGTAAACTGACAATCGAATCGGAAGATTGTAAATAATCTCCTAAATTCACTTTAATAATACCGACTCTTCCAGAAAAAGGCGCTTTAATAATGGTAAGATCATAGACGCCCTGCGCTTCATCCACCGCAGCAGCACCGACCTCCAGCGTCGCTTTGGCTTGATCCACCGCAGCAAGCGATATCGCCCCTAATTTTTTTAATTCCAAATCACGCTGATACATGGCTTTATTGAGTTTTTGTTGCGCAATCGCTGCGTCTAAGGCTCCCTTTTGTTGCACATTGTTTAAAGTCACCAGGATATCGCCCTGTTTCACTGCGTCACCCGGCGCGAAATGAATACTGTCAACTTGCCCATCGGCTTGCGCTTTTAACACCGCCCCCTGATTGGCTTGCAAGGTACCCACTGCCTCAATCGTAGGCTGATAATTTTCTGTTTTCACTTGAAATACCGTCACACTGGGGGTTATCTTCGGCATGACAGGCTTATGTTGCATTTGAAAATGTACCCACGCGTAACTGGTCACTAGTAGCAACAAAGCTGCAAAAACGCTTATCCACACTGATTTACGCATCATAATAAATTACCTAAATAAAAGGAAACGCATGGTTTTCATTAAGTAGAACAGTAATAATAGCAATAATCTACTCAGGATCACCACTTTTAATGATAAAAAAATACACTGTCCTATTAATTGATGACGATATCGACTTCTGTGAATTACTGGGGGAGTATTTGGAACGCGAAGGATTTGAGACGCTTGCTGCGCACGATGGCATCAGTGGTTATGAAGCAGCTTTGGACCCCAACGTTAATATTATTATCTTGGATGTCATGCTACCAAAAATGAATGGCTTTGAGGTCCTCAAGAAATTAAAAGTAAACACAGAAACTCCTGTTTTAATGTTAACCGCCAAAGGAGATGAAGCAGACCAACTCACCGGGTTAAATATTGGAGCAGATGACTACCTCCCCAAACCCTGCAGCCCGAAATTATTGGTTGCACGTTTGCGAGCTATTCTACGACGAGTTGAGCCTGTTGTTCCAGAAACTCCTGAACAATTGACGGTTGGTAACATTTGTATTGACCTTGGAACTCGGGCGACCACTATTGCTGGACAATTTATTGAGTTAACCAATTCAGAATATAACATTTTATGTTGCTTGATGAGAGATGTAGGAAAAATTGTCCCTAAAGAAGATTTAAGTGAACAAGGACTCAATCGAAAAATTGCTGCTTTTGATCGTAGTGTAGACATGCATATCAGTCATTTAAGGAGTAAACTCGACCAAGCAGGTCATGACTCTCCTAGAATTCGTACGATCCGTGGTATTGGTTATATTTTAGAGAAATAAAACGATGAGAAAATTATACTGGAAAATATTTATTTGGTTTTGGTTAGCGATGTGCTTAACCATCGTGGTAATTGCGCTCGTTTCTTCACAAGTTACACAACAATCTTCGGGTGTAGATATTGAACATTACAGTTTTAATCGTGGGAATATTATTTTTCGTTTCGCAGCTGCCATTTTGATTGGTGGCTTCATCTGTTATTTGCTATCGCTCTATCTGTTGCGCCCTATTCGAATTTTACAGCGAGCCGCAAGAAAATTAGGACAAGGAGAGTTTCAGACTCGTGTCAGCGCAATATTAGGCAATAGAAAAGATGAAATTGGTGAACTAGCGCAAGATTTTGACGAAATGGCCGCGCGTCTTGAATCCCTGGTGCATTCTAAACAACAATTACTACAAGATATATCTCACGAATTACGTTCCCCTTTAGCACGGCTTTCGGTGGCGCTTGAAATTGCGAGAGATAAGAGTCCAAAGGTAGAGAAAGAACTGACTCGTATTGCTTACGAAACAGATAAACTTAACGAGCTGATTCGACAAATTTTATCTTTAGCTAGCCTGGATGCTGCACAAAATAATATTATTTTTGAAGAAATTGATATTGTGGAATTGGTGCAATCTATTGTGAGTGATGCCAATTACGAAGTGCAACATCATATCACTCCAATACGTCTTATCATTCCAAAATTTTGTCACGCTCAAGTAAATTATCCCCTATTACGCAGTGCCATTGAAAACATCATTAGAAATGCTCTACGTTATACGCCCGAAGAACATCCAATTCACGTCTCCTTGTTGGTGAAAGAAGAAGAGGTTCAAGTCAGTATTGAAGACTCTGGCCCAGGAATACCCGAAGAAAAACTTGCACATGTATTTGATCCTTTCTTTCGAGTCGATGATTCAAGAACGCAACATACTGGTGGCTTTGGGTTAGGATTGGCTATCGCGAAGCGTGCTATCTTACTGCACAAAGGCCATGTGTATGCAAAAAATCTTCCGCAAGGCGGGTTAAGTGTTCTACTCACGTTTCCTAAAAAGCAAACCACTTATACTAATAATGAAATAAAGTAATTTTCTCGGGGGCAAGCCCCCGAGATTTTTGTTTTTATTTAAAATCCATTTTCGCCTCTGAAACTACAGCTGCGCGCTCTATAATTTCTAGGGTATGCTTATCAAAAAGTGTCAGCGCATTGGCAGTATTTACACCTCTTCTAATAATGCCAATGTAAGTAGAGTCGTCGTCTTCTTGTGCGCTCTCATATTGGCTGGCGCTACGTATGTTTGTTATGAAATCCCTCGGTGGCAATGAATGACTCAACTGTGAAAGAAGATGAATGAAAAACTCTAGTTTAAGCTCTCTATCTGTCGCAGGGACAACAGCGCCTAAAAACTGTCTGCCGACTGCAAATAGATTCCTTACACCTTTATCTCCATCTAATTTATTTCCTTCAATGTAGAGATTAATCAAATTGCAAATGGCGAATTTTGTTAAAGTAATCCCGAATTTTTTCATTAACTGGTCTTTTTGTTCTGGAGTTAGCGACAGCATATCTTTATACAAGGTATGATGATTCGTGCCTTTTTTTGAATTTTCAAGAATCCGAGCATCTGAGGTTGTGCTCAGCTCTTCTGCTGTAGGCGGTGGCGCGAATTTTTTAAGTACATCACTAATTTCAGGCTTTGTTTCAGCAACTTGCTCGGTGATTTCGCGTATTAATACCGCCTCTTCGGAAGAATCAACGTGTAGAATTGAGCGTGCTAGAGCCTGCGTAAGTTGTTCAAACTCTTCTTGATCAAGCCGCATGAGCTGACTAAAATTCTCTTCAGATGATTGTGTTGATTTTGCTACAAATCCAAATCTTTGCATGGTAATTACCTCATTATTTATTGTTAGTTTTTGTTTTTTTATAACTTCAAACAGGAAGCTATATGTCTAACTTCTGGGCAGTAAGAATAGCAGTTGGATAAATATTGTCAAGGATTGGATAGATTTGATTCAAATTAAATATCTAGTCATTTTCATGCCCAAAAAATTATTTTATCTCGGCGAACTCTCGACCTTGAGTTTAGACAAAATTTGCGCAATAATGCAAAAATTAAGGTTTTATTAAAATAGACTTTTAAATAGGGCAGTAGAATCATGATTCGTTCACGCGGTTTCTCATTACTCGAAGTAATGCTGGCACTTATCGTTGTCGCTATAGGTATCAGCGTTGTTATGACTTTTTCCGCCTCAAATCAACGCGAAACCAGTAGCAAATCAACGGGAAACGATTACAGTTTAGTGGTCAATGAGATTTTAGAACAATTTGTCTCAACGGTTAAAACCTGTGATGACAATGCTCCTAATGGCGCCTGTGATTTAGTAGCAACCAGTTCGCCCATGTCTGCTTATGAGTATCTAGGAGGGGCAGACAACATTTCAGACACACAGAAGGAAGAACTTAAAAAAGCAGGTATTGATTTAGAAACGCTCACTGTCACCCTTACAACAGAACACAGTGATGTCTAACAAAAAGAAGCTTGTTTTTTGCGCAACCTGTAATTGCAGCATCTAGTTTTCGAGCATCGACCTAGAAACTTCTATCGAAACACTGCTACTTTTCATTATTCGTTTTTTCCGTTACAGTGTACTCTTTCACTAAAGATACTTGAGAGAAGTACTATGCTATCACGCATTATGCCATTTATTGGTCTGGGAATGTTCATCGTCCTTCTGATCTTTACTCTCATTTTTTTATCGTATCTATTCGTAATTGGCAGTATCGTTGGATTGATCGTCTACATCATTGCCTGTATACGCCTTCGCTGGCTAAACTGGGGAGCCTCAAATAATAGTCAGCTAAATTGAAATACCCTAGAGCCAAAAACATAACGACAACAACGTAGCATTATTTGGAGTAAAATTATGTCTTTTCCAGAAGCTTTGAAACAACCTAAGCCTTTTTATCTTGTCTTTTTTATCGAGCTGTGGGAGCGTTTTGGGTACTACGGTATGCAAGCGCTTATTGTGCTCTATTTTGTCAAAGAACTTAATTTTTCAGACTCTGAAGCAGATCACCTTTTTGCTGCTTTTGCTGCGCTTATTTATTTGCTTCCTAGTCTGGGAGGTTACATCGGTGATCGCGTGTTAGGGACTAAAAACACGATGATCCTTGGTACGCTTGTCCTTATTGTCGGCTATGCTGCTTTAGCCGTTGCTGGAGATAAAGATATTTATTTACCTTTAGGTATTATTGCTGTCGGTGTCGGCTTATTCAAGGCCAACCCTGCGAGTTTGCTTTCCAAAATTTACGAGGGAGATGCTACTAAGCTCGACGGTGGGTTTACGTTATACTACATGGCGATCAATATCGGATCGTTTTTCTCTATGTCGCTTACTCCAATTTTTGCAGGTATTTGGGGTTGGCACGCTGCGTTTGGTATCAGCGCTCTAGGTTTATGCCTAGCCATGCTGACATACTTCATTCTAAGAAACTTAGTTAAAACTTACGGTTCTCAGCCAGATTTTGAAAAAATTACTGTTAAAACGATGGCGCTGATCTCTGTTGGCACAATTGCACTGATTGCACTAAGCTCATGGTTATTAAAGCATTATACTTTCTCTGGATGGTTAATTTTGCTTGGGGGCGTGGTTGTTTTATTTATTTTTCTGTCTGAAATTAAAAAATCTCCCGCAAATGAAAAACGTTCATTAATTCTTTGCTTAATTCTAATTATTCAAGCCATTATCTTTTTTGTTCTCTACTTGCAAATGCCAACTTCACTCAACTTATTTGCGCTACGTAATGTAGAACACCACTTATGGGGCATTCCAATTGAACCTGCTTCTTATCAAGTCTTCAACTCTGCTTGGATTATGATATTAAGCCCTGTATTAGCCATGATCTACAATCAATTGGCATACAGAAACCGTGACCTCTCTATTCCAATGAAATTTGCATTAGGGACCTTCTGTACTGGAATAAGCTTTATGGTATTGTCAGCGGCTATCCACTGGTCTTCACATGACGGCATCATCTCAGGTTGGTGGGTAGTATTATTTTACTTCTTTGAAGGAGCTGGAGAGCTTTTGGTCAGCGCACTTGGTCTTGCGATGATGTCTCGTTTTGTGCCACAACGTCTGATGGGCTTTACCATGGGCGCATGGTTCTTATGTACTTCGATTGCTGGCATTATTGCAGGACATGTTGCCAGTATGGCTGCAGTACCTAGAGAAATTACTGACCCAGTCCAATCAATGGCGATTTATTACAGCTTATTTATTAAAATCGGTATTATCACTATTGCAATTAGCCTGGTAATGGCAATGTTTGTTCCATCATTGAAACGTTTAACTCGATAAGGAGAGTCTCACCTCTCCTCTTGCGGGAGAGGGGAAAGGTTTTTACATGAGCAGTTTCACAGGCGGCTTACCCTACTCTTGCTGATGCCGCAATAACCACCTATACACTGGAACTACTAAGGAATAATGTGTACCGATTTTTTCAATAAAGTCCTTTTCAAGCACTGCCTCTATTGCACTTCTTAGTGAGCTGACAGGAACATCCATTTGCTTTGAAGAACTATTTGCATAAATATTTTCACCGCCAAAATTAGCTATCTGAATTAATACTTTTCGTTGATTATCAGAAAGATTGAGAAAGTCTTTAATAAGATCACTACGCTCGCCTTCTATCACATATTCCCAACATGCATTTACATGATCAACAGTCGGTACAGTCTGCGTCTCTGACCAAACTTCATCACATAGTGCATTAACATAATAAGGATGTCTTTCAGTCAGTGTCATAATTCGCTCAAAACAGCTCGCTGGTAGTTCTTTACCCCACATTGCAAGTGATGCTTTATTCAAATGATGATTATAATGTTCCTCAGAAATTCTGGGCAAAGGTAATTTTTTACATAACTTATAAAGTGGTCTACTTTCGTTTTCAAACATGTTTTTTATAAGGTGAGGGTTGCTGCCTGAAAAGATAATCGCTAAATTTTTCGTTTCTTGTGCTGCATGTCGAATAGCGCCTTCTACGCCTCGCCCTTCGGTAATATTCCCAACTTCTTGAAACTCATCAAAATGTATCACTGCTTGTTTATTTTTCTCTATCAGTAGGCGATCAATAAGCAACAATGCTTCAGCAACATTTTCAGCGGGCGAACTACCGGATGAAATTTCAAGCTCAAGCCGTAGTGGCCCCGCACTGATATCAAATTTTGGTTTTAATTTTTTAACAACTGTTTTAATAACAGAAGATAATTTATCTACTTGGCTGATAGATTTTCCTATCAGATCATTAGCACCACCAACAATAAAACTCTCAACATCGCTTTCAGTGATCGCCATATGAAAATCAACTTTTGTCCAAGGTAACGTGCTTTTTTCTAACACTTTTTCACAAAGGCTAGATTTTCCATAACGTCGCGGCGCAACAAGAAAGGTATGCTTGCCGTTTTGGACATTCCCCAAAAGCTTTTCCGCTTCTTTTTCTCTGTTACAAAATGCTTCCCCATAAGCTTTACCTAAAGGAAAAAAATCTCTTGGTCTCATATATACAACTTTTTATATTCTATCAGTCAATTATATTACGGAAAAAGAAGTAATGGAAACTTCCGTTACTTAAATTTACACAAAATATAGAGAATAATTCAATATTGCATTACTTTTTTTGCTGGGTTAGTTATTGCCTCTTGTCACCTCTCCCCTTGCGGGAGAGGTCGAGGCGTAGTCGCCGAGGGAGAGAGAATTTTTAAAACTTTTAAGATTCAAGAACTTCAACGCGCTCGATCAAGATATCCTCTACAGGAACATCTTGATGCCCACGACGGCTCGTTGTTGGCACGACTTTAATCTTATCAACAATATCCATGCCTTCGACAACATGACCAAAAACACAGTATCCCCAGCCTTGCGTTGTCTCTGACTTAAAGTCCAAAAAGTCATTATCCGCGACATTGATAAAGAACTGTGCCGTTGCAGAATGAGGGTCATAGGTTCTAGCCATTGCTAAAGTCCCTTTCTTATTCTTACCGCCTTTATTGGCTTCATTTTTAATAGAAGGTGTGCCCGATTTTTTGTCTTCCATCCCAGGCAGCAGCCCTCCTCCTTGAATCATGAATCCATTAATAACTCGATGAAACAAAGTACCATTATAAAAATCTTCTTTAGCATAGTTCAAAAAATTCTGCGCAGTAACAGGGGTATTTTCAAAATCAAGTGTGACCTTAATAGGACCTTGAGTAGTGTGAATAATAATCATTAGTTTCTCCTATAAATGAACGGGGCATTATGCACACAATACACTTTTTGCGAAAGAGGGCTACCGGCAGCTGCCCTCTTAAATGCTTTAATTTTTAATAATATCAACACGATCGATCGAAACATCGTTCACAGGAACATCTTGATATCCACCAACGATAGTAGTTGGTACAGCTTTAATCTTATCAACGACATCCATGCCTTCAATCACATGGCCAAAAGCACAATATCCCCAGCCCTGTGAAGTCTCTGACTGAAAGTCCAAAAAGTCATTATCCGTAACATTGATAAAGAACTGTGAAGTGGCTGAATGAGGATCTGACGTTCTTGCCATCGCTAAGGTGCCGCGTTTATTCTTACCACACTTGCTTCCCTCATTTTTAATTGGTGGCATGCTGACTGGCTTTTCTTTCATTCCTGGCAAAAAGCCACCACCCTGAATCATAAACCCATCAATGACACGATGAAACAAAGTGCCATTATAGTAACCCTCTTTCGCATAGCTTAAGAAGTTCTGTGCAGTTGCAGGAGCATTTTCTACATCAAGCTCAACTTTAATCTGGCCTTGTGCCGTATGAATAATCAGAACCGGCTCTTTTTGTGAGGAAACCGCAGCTGTTGGCGCAGAATCAGACGGGTTAGCCACAGATTTGTTAATAGTAAATAAGAACCCCAGAACAATAAAGGTGGTCATAAATAGTTTCACGTAGAACATTGGATTTTTGTTGGTCATATTATCTTTCCTGTATTCGTCCCTGTTATCAGGACATGTTTGACATAAGGGATGGATTAAACTGCATATTTCTGTTGGTGTCATTATAATTTAACGCTATTTTGCTTGTTGCATTTTAAAGACGGCGAGCGCCACTCGCCCCTACACTAGGTCAACACAAAATTTAGCATCAAAATTCATTTAGGTTTCTCCAACAATCAATCTTATAATCGGCCCTTTCCACAAATCCATCAGTAAACGCATCGACCAATGTAGGGGCGGGTGGCGCTCGCTTTTTTAGCAGATTACAATAGGCCCATTAAATCTATTTTCCGGTTACCAGAAAACAGGTCAAAATATAATCAATAAAATTATCCTGCATCTGTCCCATCAATCACTTTTAACTAGAAACAATTTACATAACCCTTTAATATCGCGCGACTAAATAGAGGTAGAGGATTCAACAATGGATACATTGAAAAGCAAAATTGTTTTTATCACTGGGGCTTCGAGTGGCATTGGTGCTGCATGTGCAGAGCATTTTGCCCAGTTGGGATGTCACTTAATTCTTACAGCACGAAGAAAAGACAGGTTGCAATCCCTTGCCATGCAATTAACCCAACAATACTCCATAAAAGTCCTTGATATTGAACTCGATGTTAGAAATAAACAGGATGTTATTCATGCTGTAAATACACTCCCTGAAGAATGGCAATCTATTGATATTCTAATCAACAATGCTGGCCTGGCTTTAGATAGCCTGCCATTACAGCAGGGCAATCTCGATAACTGGGATACCATGATTCAAACCAATATCAGTGGACTTTTATATGTTACCCAGACGGTCCTCAAAGGCATGTTGATACGAAATAGTGGCCATATTATTAATGTAAGCTCTGTCGCAGGACACGATCATTATCCTATGGGCAATATTTATTCTGCTACTAAACATGCTGTACGAGCCTTAAGTAAGTCGCTGCGCCTTGATCTCCTTGGTACAAAAATAAGAATAAGTGATGTTGCGCCTGGAGCAGTTAACACTGAATTCAGTACAGTACGTTGGAAAGATAAGGAAAAAGCAGATAAATTTTATGAGGAATTCACGCCACTTGCTGCAACAGACGTTGCCGACGCAATTGTTTATTGCGTTACTCGCCCGCCTCATGTTTCCATTGCTGAACTTGTGATTTTTCCAACAGACCAAGCTTCGGTGAATTATTGCCATAAACCTGGGAAAGTGTAGGAATAAGTGCTAGACCAGATTGCGCATAAAAAGATCATATTTCTGGTGGCCGGAAAACGTTGAAAATATAAATTTAGCTGAGATTAACAATACAGGTGCTTGAATAGGAAAGAGGGCGACCGGCAGTCGCCCTCTTAAATGCAACAGGGACACCTACAGGATACTTAACTACGCAGAAGCCGCTGCATAATTGCAGTTCGAACAATAGAACTTTGAACACCTTCAGATCCTGGATAGTACTTACGTACCTCAAGAATCGCCTTATCAATTTGCTTCTTTAACTCAGTGCTCACTACAACAGTTTCTACTTTTTCAAAACCATGCATTTCTTCGCTATATTGAACTAATCGTGCAAAATTCTCTAAAACCAACAAAGATTCAATCGCTTCTGATACCCATTTGCTTTTACCTCTCAAGCCATAGCCGTCGCGGGGGATACGTTCACGTAGCTCCATTTGTAAAGCAGCAGGAACCACAAAAGTAATCTTTGTTTTTAACCCGCTAAACACTATGCAGCACCTCTTTCTATGCGTTCAAGCACCTCGTGAAAATGGCGTACCAGCGCATTACCGTCAAGTGTCGTATGATTTTGCATAGTGGAGGGCAAAATTGCTTCTCTGTATAAAGCATCCAAAATAATACGCATCGTCTTTTCACCCCGTACTGTTGCAGAAAATATCTTTGAAGTAGCCAACACTTTGTCGGGTTTCTGAATAAACAACTTATGACTAGCAGCTTTTAATTCTCTCAAAGAAGCCCCTTGAGAACATAAACTAATCAGAGCATCCTGGTCTTGAAATGAAGCTTTTACAATAAAAGCAGCTTTATCCAAGTTACTTACTTTATTTTCTTTGATAGCAAGTAAAAGAGCTTCAGTGCCCTGTAATACCAATCTATATTGCGCGGCTTGAGAAACTGACATTCCGGTCAAATCACTCAGCTCAGCGGCAGTCACTCGCTCTGCATGTGCCTCATGTTGATTGCTATAAATTTTAACAATTGAGCGGATATTATTGACACGCTCCGCTAAAGTTAAGTCTTCACGCTCGTTATTTTCCATCCATTGCAGGACGACACGGTTAAGTGGGCTAGGTTTATCTTCAAAAATGCGGGCCTGAATCTGATTTTTCCCAGCTAAAATAGACGCCAATGTTCGTCGTTCACCTGCAATCAAGCGATATTTATCTTGATACTTATACACTACAATCGGATTAATTAATCCTTGGGCAACAATCGATTTAGAGAGCGATTGAAGATTGAGTAATTCGCTCTTCTTTGTATCGGCTAAAGGATCATCTGCAGCAATACCTTCTTGAATATCTTGAAAGCTGAGATGTAAGTCACGCGGATTTTCTGGATCAAGTTCCAATCTATCAACAGGAATCACTTCAACAAACAGTTGACCAGAGAAATCATGGGCAGCTTGAACCGTTTCCTCTAAACTTTTGGACAAAGAAGAGTTGATGGAAAAGGATTTTCGTTTAGCCATGATCAAGCACCTTATTTAAAATTTCTCGGCAAATGGTTTCGCACTCTTCTCTAGCAATATGAGATTTTTTTAACTCAAAAATGCTTTTGGGACGAGCACCCTCCACCAAAATCTCAGAATAAACTGCCCGAACTTTTATAGGATTAGGCAGTACATAGCTCCCTATTCCGGGCATCATGCACAGCTCTTCTAAAAATTCTCTATGCAGATTAATATCACGGTATTTGTTAGGTAAAATGCCTACTAGGGTAATTGGCGTTGCTTTGGAACGCTTATAAGACTCTTGTTTCCAAAGTTGTAACATTCCATAGATCCCCTCGATCGAAAACTGTTCCATTTGAGCAGGTATTATCAAATGTGTTGCAGCTTTGATTGCTGCTATTGTCAGTGGGCCTTTTGAAGGAGGAGTATCAATAATCACTAAGTCGTAGCCTTTTTGTAAGTCTGGCAATTCAACAAAATATTTCAATTGCATATGTACTTTTTCTAGCACTTCGTTTTTTGTTACAGCCTCTGCTTCTAAAAGCTTTTGAGAATGTGCAGGAAGTAATTCTAAATGTTCTATACTTGTAGGGTAGGGGACAGCTTCTTCCCCATAAAAAATATTGGCAATACTGCTACGTCCATCCCATTGTTCATCTTGCTCTGCGTCGTAATCAGCATGAATAGGAGGAATCTTGCCACTTTTGTAGGCTGGATCATAATCCATTGCAATATAACGACCTGATAAATTCGCCTGTGGATCTAAATCTATCAGCAAAACGCGTTTTTTTAAAATAAGAGACGCATATTCAGCAAGATTGATACTGGTGGTTGTTTTACCTTCGCCACCTTTATTTGTAGCACACACGAGGATTTTAGCCACCTCTCGCTCCTTTATGACTTATGTTATGAATAAGAGTAACATAAGCTTGAGTTGAAGTTAAGAAGAAGATACGATAGAAAAAATACAAACATGTTTATTAGTTTATAACTTGTTTTAATATTTAGGAACTATAACACTTTGATTTTTAATGATTTTTATCGTTAAACGGGGACATGAACAGGGTGGTTTGGGTCGGATACAGGAAATGAGTGTGACAATAACAGGATAAATAAGGACACTAACAGGAGTCTTTTAAGTTTTATTAGGGACAGATTCAGGAAAGAGAATGCTATCAACATTACCGTATAAAAATTTTGATTTGAAGAAACATGTCGCAACCATTCATTCTGCGAACAAGCTTTCTTTGGTGCAGCGGAAAATTGCGAATGCGTTACTTTTCAATGCGTACAGTGAGCTTTCTGAAAAGCATGAGCACCAGATTCATATTCGGACTTTGTGCGATCTTATTGGGTACAACAGTAATGAATTAAACGCTATCAAAAAAGCATTGGTGAGTTTAATTTCAACAGTGATTGAATGGAATTTAGTGGACAAAGAGCGCCTGGATCGTGTGGGAGTATGGAACGCGAGCGCGATTATTGCCGATGCAAGTATTGACGGACCGCTGTGTACCTATTCCTATAGCCATAAAATGCGTCAATTATTGTTTCGACCAGAAGTTTATGGCCGCTTGAATATGCAAGTACAAGCACGCTTCAAATCTAGTTATGGTCTGGTGCTTTATGAAAATTGCGCACGCTATCAAAATATTCAAGAGACTCCGTGGTTTGATATGACAGTTTTTCGAAAACTAATGGGCGTAGATGAAACTAAGTATGCGGTTTTCAAAGACTTTCGCAAACGAGTTATTGATATCGCTCTTAAAGAAGTTAACGAATATAGCGGTTTAAATGTGGCATATCTCTTAAAAAAGGTGGGTCGAAAACCTGTGGCAATTAAATTTAGTGTTAATCCTGCAGAAAATAAAGTGCTTGAAGAGATTGTTTCAGAATCGAAAGTAGAAAATATTTTACAGCATGAATTTGCGTTTTCTAAGCAACAAGCCTCAGCAGCTTTAGCCGATTTTGGCGAAGCTTATGTGGAAGAAAAAATTGCGGTAGTAAAAGATTCCTTAAGTTATAAAAAGCAAGCTATTCAGCATTTATCCGGCTATATGCACAGCGCTTTAGTTCAAGATTATAAAAATCCAAAAATGAAGAAGCCAATCTCAAAGACGAATCTTTCAGAGCAGGCTCCAATAAAATCAGAAGCGGATCAATTGCAAAAAGCGCGTAGCGACTATGAAAAATCCTGCCAGCAAATTTTACTCGAAAATTTCCATCAATTAGCGGAAGAAGAAAAAACACGCTTATTAACATTGTTTTCAAAATCTATTAAAGATACTATTTATGAAACCTTGTTTGTGCGTGATCAACTTAATAATGTTATTCTCAGTAGAAAATTTACGCAGTTTTTGAAAGATCAAGATTAGCAAAAAAACACTAACAGAGTTATTATGCAGATTCTTGCAGGCATTGAAGCTATGAACGGAGGTATTTGTACCTAATAGCCACCTTCTTTAAGGATTTTTTCCGGCACCTTTTTTAAATTTTTAACAATTTTTAAATAAGATAGCAGACAAAGAAAATAATACGTGATATCGATTTGATACCAACAAAAACCTTGATTCGCAGACCCAGCATAACGGTGGTGATTATTATGCCAACCTTCACCGAAGGTCAGTAGGGCGACCCACACGTTATTTCTACTATTATCGGATGTATTATAACGTCTGCTACCGTATAAATGGACAAAGGAGTTCACTGCGTAGGTGGCGTTATTCACAAACAATGTAGGAACAAAAAACCCCCATATGACATAGTTCCATCCACCTATCAGATAAAGTAAAGCAATCACGGGTAGCGGCAAGAGGTACCAGTAGCGCTCTAAGGCGCGTAACTCAGGGAATCTACTAAAATCTTTAACTAAATGATAGTGTGCTTTTAAATGCTTTTTTTGCATAAACCATAGAAAATGACTATAAAAAAATCCAAACCTAACCGGGCTATGTGCATCTGACACTTCGTCAGAAGTGTGGTGATGATGACGATGATGCGATGCCCACCAGAGCGGGCCCCCTTGTAAGGAGCATGCGGCAAAAAAGGCTAAAATAAATTGAAATACCCGGTTTGTTTCAAATGCTTTATGTGAAAAATAACGATGATAGCCCGCGGTAAGCGAGAAAACACGTATAGTATAACTCACGAAAAAAAGCCAAACATCTGCTTGGTTAAATGGCGTGAAAAATGCAAAAAACGGTAGCGCATGTATAATCAAAACCAGTGACACCACTAAGAAAGAGTATTTAAAATGTACTTGTGAAATCGCAGTATCCGCTATTGGGTTCATATAGGCGTCCTATTTTTTAAGCGGATTGAAGTATTTATCTATCAGTAAAAAATAATACTTATAAGGCATCATTCTGATCACTTTGAGTATGTAGGTAAATTTTTTCGGGAAGTGAATTTCAAAGTTATTTTGAAGAAGCCCTGCCAATATGTATTTTGCAGCTCTTTCGGTTGAAATAAGCGCCGGCATATCAAAATTATTTTTGTCCGTTAGTTTGGTTTTTACAAAACCTGGATTGATTAACTTAATATTATACATAGGATATTCAGATTTGAGGCTTTCTATCAAGTTGATGACCGCTGCTTTTGTTGCGGAATAGGGCTGCGCATTTGGCAAACCTTGATACCCTGCCACACTAGCAGCTACAGCCAGTTGGCACGTTGAATGCTCTTTTAAATACGGGAGTGTGCATTGTAGTAATGTAAAAACAGAACGAAGATTGACATCGATACTACTATCAATTATTTCATTATTTAACTGACATAAAGCAACAGGTTCATAAACGCCCGGAAAGTAAAGAATAGAGTTAATCTCCTGTGTAGCAAAAATGGAATGAGCGGCTACAGAAAACGCTTCACGTTGAGAAACATCAAACGCGACGACAACAGCCTGATTTTTAAGCCCGCGATTGGTCTCAAGCAATTTGTCGTGTGAGCGAGCAGAGATCACAAGATTAGCGCCTAAATTGCTCAAAGCAATTGCAACGGCTTTTCCAATGCCGTCGCTCGCACCAATAATCCAAATGTTCTTATGATAAAACAAGCTTTTCGTGTCCATATCAGTGATCCTCGGGCTTATGCATAAACAATACGAGAGTTCCGACGGTAATACCAAATTTTTTAAATGTGTTGTGATTGATAAGTGTATTGTTATTCATCAGATACATCCAGTCATCAAACTTTATTCGGTATGTCGAATCATCGACTTTTATATCCATCCGGTATTGCCAATTCATGGCATTACCATCAACCAATATTTTGGCCACACCAATAACATCGTCTGTGGCTCCTTCGTAATAATGATCATTAATTTTCTTTATAGTCCAAGTACGATGGTCCACTTGCCCATCGTAATATCTCATCTCTTCTTTAAATGTACAGATATTGTTATTCCATGAAGCTTCTGCAACAAAATCAAACTGTTTAGTGACGCGACCGCGCCAATCTCTAATAATGCCAGAACCGATAATTTTGCCTTGCAAATAATTTTGTAAATTCAAAGCGGGTTTTTGATCTTTGTAATAACTGATATCAGTGGAACAACCAGAAAATATGCACGCGCTCATCAGTATTACCCCTAAAGATTGAATTATTTTTTTAAACATGGCTTAGCTCAAGTTGTACGACATCAATTTTTTTATGTCTAAACGCTGCGATACACGAAGCCAAATAAAACTTCCACATTCGTTGAAAGCGTTTATCAAAGCCTAGTTGAAGCAGTTTTTCTTCCTGCCCAGTAAAATTTTCTAGCCATTGCGACAAGGTTTTTGCGTAGTCTGCGCCAAAAGCGTAACTATCCGTGCAGCATAGCTTAGCTTTGCTAATTTGTTCATTTAACGCTTGCCTGCTTGGTAATAGGCCCCCAGGAAAAATATGCGTGCGTATTAAATCAGTACCTTTGACGTAATTTTTAAAAAGGCTATCTTCAATAACGATACTTTGAATAAATATTTTTCCGCCTGGTTTTAACAGTGATTGTAATTTCTTAAAATAGGTAGGCCAATATTTCCTTCCAACAGCTTCAATCATTTCGATGGAAACAATAGCGTCATATTTCCCTGTTTGATTTCGATAGTCTTCAATGACAATTGTTGCCGCATCTTGATATTTTTCTAAACGAGCATTGGCATAACTCTGTTGTTGCTGTGATAAAGTAATGCCTTTTATAGTACAGCCTTTGGTTTGTATCGCTCTTTCAGCAAAACCACCCCAGCCGCAGCCTATCTCTAGGATCTGTTCAAAATTCGAGATTTTATCCAAAATACGATCATACTTATGATTTTGCGCATTTTGTAGAGGCTCGTGCTCATTTTTATAAATAGCTGAAGAATACGTCATAGACTCGTCTAGCCAAAGCTTATAAAAATCATTGCCTAGATCATAATGTGCATGAATATTTTTTTTGCTTTGCTTGATAGTATTGCGCTGAGTTAAATAGCCGAGTTTAGCAAGACAATTATAGAAAAAACTGCCTTTTATATATCCTTGAAATACTTTCTCATTCTCCAATCCAAAATGGATAAGATTAGTGAGGTTTTGAGTCTCCCAGAATCCATCACGAAAATCTTCTGCTAAAGCGATATCACCCTTGATATTTAAATTAGCAATAACACGCCAATCTTTTAATGTGATATCTGCACTCAGACCTGGATTATTCGCTTTAAAGTAAAAAGTCTCGCCTTCTGGCGTGGTTAAGTGAATCTCTCCCTGCTCGATTTTTCTTAGAGATTTTAAGAGCTTCTCTTTAATAATCTTCTCAAACATATATTGATCTCTATTATAGAATTGAGGGGATTATATCAAATATTTTTCCATAACCTATTTAATTAACATTAAACTTTCTTAATATTTCTAGCAACGGTGACTTGGCAGTTTTTTTTCTCAGGCAACTTGTGAAATCTTGATTTCTTTAAAAAAATCTTTACTGCTTGATAATAAATCATTGCTGTCACTTTTAAGGTCAATAAAGGTGAACGAAAGAGCTCGAACAATATACCTTTTTTAGTCATCGGCTTTACCTTTCCGGTTACAGAGGTAATCAGTTCTAACTGATTATTGATATAATAGTGAATTAAAATAACATAATTTTTCTTTTCATCATTGAAATCAAATTTAAAATAATAACTGCCTTCTCTGGGGTAAAACGGTGAAACATGAAACTCCTTTGGCGCACAAAACCAATCTTCTCCTGCAATAGACTGATTGTCTTCTTTATGGCAAATATAAGTGTGTGTTTGTTGAAAGGTGTTATTAACTTCACAGATAACTGCACACAGGTCGTTCTGAATGTAGCCCAACCAAAAGCTCACCGGGTTAAAGAGATAACCCAATACTCTTGGTAAGGTGATTAATTTTATATAATCAACATCAATACCATTTTCACTAAAAATTTTTTTCGCCCATTGGGTGGCGTCTGTTCCATCTCGACAGCCATGATCACGGTGTTGATAACTTAATATCGAGATTTTGTTGGTAGAAAAAAGTAAGTTGTTTTTCTCCTTTAACCTTTGCATGTCTAATATCGTATAGAACGCGCGGTAGCGGAAAGAATTTTCCTTAGGCCTTAATCGCTTATGGTAAATATTAGCACTTAATAGTTGATGCCCGGTGATTACCATGGAACTTCCACGCCGAGCTTTTTCGCAACATTAACGGCACTTTGAAGTCCATCCTCATGAAATCCGTACCGCAAGTAAGCGCCACAATAATAGGTGTCATTTTCACCTTGTATCTTTTCAATACTGTTTTGTGCTGTTATCGCCCCCTGGCTGAACTGTGGATGCTCAAATTGATGCTCATCAATAATTAAGTCTTCTTGTGGTCGTTGTTTAGGGTTAAGTGTCACAAAATAATTGGTAGACGTGTTTAGTGGTTGCAAGCTATTCATCCAGTAACTCAGTGAAATCTGTTGTGCGCCGTTTTCTTTATCGGATAAATATATCCAACTGGACCAAGCGCTCTTTCTTCTTGGCATGAAGCTCTTATCTTTATGCAAGATGACGGTGTTTTTTTGATAAGGGATAGATTTTAAAAGTTGTTTTTCTTGGTTACTCGCATGTTCTAATAAAGAGAGTGTTTGATCGGAATGAGTCGCAAAAATAATTTTATCATAGCTATTTTTTTTGCCTTCTCGATCAATGACTGATATTTGTTCATTTCGTAACACTTGAATAGCCTCTGGGAAAAACCTAACCTTGGATTGAGTTAACGCCTCAATTATTTTTTTAACATACACTTGGCTACCACCTTTAATGGTATACCATTGTATGGGTCTATGAATATCCAGCAGACCATGGTTATGGAAAAACTGAAGAAATGTTAACGCTGGAAATTCGTACATCGCTTCTGCATTCGTACTCCATATCGCTGACCCCATCGCAATAATATAGTATCGATGAAACCAATCACCGACCTGTAAACTGTGTAAATAATCTCTAAGACTGCTGTCTTTAGAAAGGGCGTTGTTTTTTAGATGCCATTTGGAGGCTTTATTAAATTTGTTAATATCCGACAACATTCGCCAAAATCGAGGCCTAAATATATTTGAACGCTGCGCGAATAAATTCAACAGATTTCTCGAGCCATACTCAATTTCACCTTTATTAATAGAAACGCCAAATGACATGTTACTGCTTGCGATGGGAATATCTAACAGTTTCATTAAGCGAGAGAAATGTGGATAAGTATGGTAATTAAATACAATAAAACCGGTATCTATGTCGAGTTTATCATGCACGTGGATAGTTCTCGCATGCCCGCCATGATAATTATTTTTCTCATAAAGACTGACATCGTATTTATCTTTTAATATATAAGCGGCAGCCAAACCAGAAATGCCACTACCAATAATTGCAATTTTCTTCATACTGTCTTTAAAACTATCAAAGAAAACGATGATATAGCAGCTGTAATAAAAGTTCGAGTTAAAAAAAATTAATAATTTATGCTCTAATCTTTCACAGCGATTCCCGCCCCCATTAAAAACCTCGATATAATGCGGGTTTCACGAGCTATTTGAATTATTTTTTCGTAAACTTCGCCTGATTTTTGTAAAAAAGCAGGTGGATAATGGGATT
>JAIXPZ010000070.1 GCA_027486005.1 Legionellales bacterium | reverse complement strand
CCAATCGTATTGCAAGAAAAATATTGGCGCATACCATTGCTGTGTTTATTAACAAACAGATCGGAAATTCACCATTACAATTTGAGTTATTGTTGAATGGGAAAAGTTGAGAATGGCGTAAATAAAGTTAATAATGATTTGATACGATTCGTATGCCCCGTTCTTTCTTTAATTAATCTTTCTCGCTCTCGGTGAACTCGGCGCCTATCTTCTTCCAACTCACTGGGAACCCGCGCAATTTGCAGTTTATCATCGCCACGCACATGCAAAATCAACTGCTTTAACATCTGGCTCGCATCCAATCGATCTGTTTTCGCGCGTCGATTTTTTCTGTCTACTTTGATACTGGATGAATCAATCACGATATTCTCAACCCCTTCGTTCGTGAGAAAACGATGAATCCAAAACCCATCTCGACCTGCCTCATAACAACTGAGCACCTTCGCGTCGTTCGTTAATCCCAGCTTTTCTTTCGCTTGAAGGATGGCTTCAAATAGACCTAATCTATCATTCGAATCCAGCGTCACTTGACGCAATTTAACCCCATTCCCGAACGCCAGACACCATTTGTTTTGCGAGAGCTCCATCGCCATATACAAAACATTGCCCAATACGTTATTATTTATACCAGCCGTTGTTATCATCTTTGTCTCCTTTTAGTGTTCAAAAAATTAAATTCTGACAAAGGAGATAGCCTAACGGCTTCTTATTTTTTTACATAGTATCTAATCTAAAATATATAACTAATCCCTGCTAATGCGGTTGAAGCATATTTTTGACTGACAATAGGACTATCCGCAATGCTATCATCATACTGAGTCAGAATATAACCTAGTGTAGCCGCCCAGTTTTCTGAAAGTTTATATTTCATGATCAAGCCATACGCTAAATTAAGCGCAGAATCAGGTTCGTACTCCGGTCGCGCGGATGTTGATTCACTGCTAGAAACACTATAGTAGTAATCAGTAATATTACTGTCTTGCCAAGTAGCGGTAATCGAGGGAATAAGAGCAAAGCGCCTATCATCAAGAGGAACCACCACGGTTATTCTAGCAGAAGCTGTATTTCCATTGGTGCGGCCCGTCACATCATGCAACCCTGACACAGTTAAGATAAATGGCATTAAACGATATTGCGCTTGCACACCGGTATTAATCAAATAAGAAGTATCGTCCATGCCTTCTAAATCATTGCTACTATCGGAGGTGTATCCACCAAATTGAGGTTGAACAACAAACGCAAACGTCAGGCTCTCATCCTGATAAGCGTTATAACCTGCCATACTTCCTCTAAGGAAAAAATTGTCGTAAGTCACATTCAAAAGTGGAAAAGGTCTAATTTTATTTCCAACTCCCTCATAAATGTTCTGGTTATACGCCAGTGCCACACCAACACTATTATGTTCCTCAGCTGAACTATCTGTCTGTATTGAACCTGCATTATCAATATAAGTACTATCTGCAAACGCAGAAGACACACTAGCCAGTATTATAGTTAGGGCAAGAATTTTTAATTTGGTTTGCATTTTCTTCCTCTTTCAACGATTCATCTAGAGTTTTTACAGGAGCTGATTCTGCCAAAATCTCTGGCAAAAGGCAAATTTACGGCGCTAATACTTGCTTTATCCAAATCCCATCTCTCAACAAATATTTCACTCTGTCATGAAAACGATGATTACGGCCATGCCAGAATTCAAACTCAGTCGGCCGAATGCTATACCCACCCCAAAATTTTGGATAGGGAATGATTTCATGATTGGCAAAACGCTGTTTGTATTTCAGAAACTCTGTTTCTAAAGCAACACGTGTAGTAGTTGCACTTTGATGAGAAGCATAAGCACTAATCTGACTATCGCGTGGACGACTGTGAAAATAAATTTCAGATTCAGTAGGATCAATTTTTTCTACGCTACCTCGAATTCGCACTTGGCGAAACAAACTGGGCCAATAAAAATTTAATGCTACCCATGGACAGACAGATATCTGTACCGCTTTTTGGCTATAATAATTTGTGTAAAAAACTAGCCTTTCTCTTGAATAGTCCTTAAGGAGAATAACTCGTGTATCAGGAAACCCTTGCGCATCTACTGTAGCGAGCACACAAGCAGTTGGATCATCGATTTTTGCTTCTAATACTTGCGCAAACCACAACTCGAAAAGCGAGTGAGGATCTTCCGGCAACTCCTCGGCTATTATCGGCGCCGCATTAAATTCGCGACGTAATTCGGCAATTTTTAGTTTATTAATCATCTAATTATCCAAAAAGCATTGAATTTCGAGTAAGATCTATATTAGCATGAGCGGCCTCGCAAAAAAAATGGAGTGACATAGTCATGACTATCGATGTTGCATTAGTTTCGCGATTACAATTTGCTTTTACAATGAGCTCTCATATTCTCTTTCCCTCCTTTAGTATTGGACTTGCTATGTTTCTCGCCATCATGGAAGGCCTCTACTTAAAAACAAAAAATCGTCAATACTTAGCTATTTGTAAATTCTGGACGAAAATTTTCGCGCTCACTTTTGGCATGGGTATTGTTTCAGGCATTGTGATGGAGTTTCAGCTTGGAACCAATTGGAATAGTTTTACTTTCATGGTTGGCGGCGTACTGGGACCTCTCTTTACCTATGAAGTATTAACCGCGTTTTTTATTGAAGCAGGCTTTCTGGGGGTTATGTTGTTCGGATGGAATCGTGTCGGACCCAAGCTACATTTTTTTGCAACTTTACTGGTCGTTACTGGTGTTATTGTTTCCGCTTTTTGGATTTTATCAGCAAATTCTTGGATGCAAACCCCTGATGGCGCTGTGCTAAAAGACGGGCAATTTGTCGTGACAGACTGGAAAGAAGTGATTCTAAACCGCTCGGTAATTCCTCGCTATATTCATATGTTATTGGCCGCATGGATTACAACTGCTTTCGTTATTTTAGGAACCAGCGCTTATTACCTTCTTCTAAAACAACATTTGGAATTTTCTAAAAAATGTTTTAGCTTCGCTTTGGCGGCTCTATTTATTTTGGTTCCAGCACAAGCTTTTGTTGGAGATGCTGTCGGCGTAGAAATACATCGCGATCAACCGATTAAAACCGCTGCCCTAGAAGGGCTCTGGCATACACAATCAGGCGCACCATTATTACTGTTTGCAATTCCTGATCAAGATGCAGAAACTAATTATTGGAGTATCGCCATTCCCCACTTGGCTTCTGTCATCAATACCCACCAATGGAATGGAACACTTATCGGGCTTGATACCGTTGCAAAAGAAGATCGTCCCTTTGTCGCACTGCCGTTTTTTTCTTTTAGAATCATGGTTGGATTAGCCGGAATCATGTTTGTGATTATTTTATGGGGAGCTTATTTGGCTTTACGTAAGCATTTATATGATAGCGCATGGTACTTGCGAGCTTGTATAGCTTGCGCTCCCATTGGCTTTATTGCCCTCTGGTTTGGATGGATTACCGCCGAAACTGGTCGTCAACCTTGGGTAGTTTACAACATACTAAAAACTGATGATGCTGTTTCCAAGGTCAGCTTAACTCATATCCTTATCTCATTTGCGCTGATTATTATTGTGTACGGTGTTATTTTTGGCTATTTTTATTTTAAATATCTTTTTAAGGTTATTGCTGCAGGTCCGATGCAAACCCCCAGCGCGAGTGATCAACCGTTTCGCTATATGGGCAATTAAATCATAAGGAAATTGCTATGAATTATTTGGCCGCAGGATGGATTAGTATTATTGCTTTTTGCATTCTGATGTATGTACTACTTGATGGATTTACCTTAGGAATGGGAATTATTCTTCCATTTATTAAAAATAAGCAACACCGTCATCTCTTATACAGCGCTGTTCTGCCGACTTGGGATGGCAATCAAACCTGGTTAGTACTTTCTGGAGCCTCGCTGTATGGTGCATTTCCACTCGCATTCTCAATGATTCTTCCTACACTTTATTTTCCACTATTTATTATGCTGATCGCCCTCATTTTCCGCGGGGTTGTTTTTGAATTTCGATTGAAATCAACAGGCACAGAAACCGACAAATGGGATTGTTTGTTTATATTCGCCTGCATCGTCGCGACTTTTATGCAAGGACTTGTGATTGGCACATTTGTGAATGGATTTGTCGGCTCAGTAAAAGATATGATTATTCCTGCCTATAACTGGCTTAATCCTTTTAGCGTGTTCACTGGAATAAGTTTAGTGTTCGGTTACGCACTACTCGGTGCAACTCGCATGATTATTAAAACACAACATGATCTACAAGATAAATTATACTGGATTGCTAAGGCCGCATTGTTCTGCGTTTGGATTGCGCTAATCATTATTAGTTTATGGACACCGTTTGTTGATGAGTTCACAAAAGATAAATGGTTCCACTCTGGCCATACTGCAGAACTTGCAATACTACCATTAATCACTACACTTTCTTTCATTACTTGTGGATTAGGGTTATTTTTTAAAAAGGAAAATATACCTTATTGGACTGCAGTCGTTATTTTTTGCTGCACTGCTTTTGGATTTGGATACAGCATGTGGCCGTATATCGTTCCACATATTGTCACTGTATGGGAAGCTGCTTCTAGCCATGAGTCACTATTTTTCATGACTATTGGTGCATGTATTATGCTGCCAGTACTGCTTTTTTATACTTGGTATTCTTATCATATTTTTCGAGGAAAAGTAACCGATGCACTCGAATACTAAAAAAGTCAAACGAACAACAAAGTGGCACCAATGGCGCTGGTTTATAGGATTATATGCTCTTAGCCTTGTAACATACGGAGCAATAGAGCTTGGACTGCATTACCTTAATGTTGTTCTTGTGCGCTTATAATTCTAAACCAGGATGTCAAAAACTGAGGCAATTATTTCTAACAGTCAATATTCAAAAATAATAAGTTATTATTCTGCCAGTTAATAAACTGCCGTTAGCAAACTACTTACGCCAACGGCAGTGATATCTTACAACATTCCGTAACGTTTCATCTTCTTGCGTAAAGTTCCGCGTGAGATTCCTAGCAATTTTGCCGCTCTTACTTGATTACTACGTACATATTTAAGTACGCGTTTCAACAGAGGCTCTTCAATTTGCTCAAGAACTAACTCATACAGATTAGCGACTTCTGGATTATCCAATATTCGTAAATATTGATCCACAGACTGCTCTACGCATGAGGTTAAATTCGCCGTTACTTGATCATTTTCTACAATGTGAACATTTTCCATTGTGACATCCACTCCAATTTGATGTTATTTCCCACAGCACTGAAAGTTATAGTGCCTAACCTGCACAGCTGAATACAAAATGTGATCAGCTGTTGTTAACATGCGCAATTATTCACATTTCCAACAGAATGTAAATGGACAAGATTAGAAAATTTACACTTTTTATTCTTTATACAATCATATTTTGTATTTTTGTGAGACAATGCTTACATGGTTGTGAGATTAACCTGCAGTATACGCAATTTTTCCACGGCAGAGCGTCATAACAACTCGATAGTTTTCATCGATGACAACCAAGTCCGCGCGTTTGCCTGGTGTAATGCTACCAACCTCATTAAAAATACCTAATTGTTTTGCAGGATTGACTGAACTTAAAAAAATTGCTTCATGCAAATTACAAATCTGATGTTCAATTAAATTTTTTACGGCTTGTTCCATCGTCAACACGCTACCGGCTAATGTGCCATCTTCTAAGCATGCACTTTGCTGTGTCACATAAACTTTTTGTCCACCCAGTTCATATTCACCCGCGGGCATACACTTTGCGCGCATACTATCAGTAACAATACAAAGTTCATGCTGGCCTTTGATACGCATCACAAACTTTAATATCTCCCAAGAAACATGTTCACCATCTGCAATAATCTCTGCTAACACTGAGCGCTCTAACGCAGCTAGCGCAACGCCAGGACTTCGATGATGCAACCCTGACATAGCGTTAAAAAGATGGGTGATATGCCGACATCCCTTATCAATAGCCTCACAAGTAGTTGCACAGTTTGCATTACTGTGCCCAATAGAGGGAACAACACCCAGTTCCACTAAATATGCGATAAGTGCGTCAGCGCCTTCTAGTTCCGGCGCCAGCGTCACTAGCTTAATCATTCCGTTAGCTAATAACTGCCACTGTCGCATTAAAGCAACATCAGGCTTTAAAAGATAATCGTGTTGGTGTGCGCCCATTTTGCTTTCAGCAATAAATGGGCCTTCCAAATGCAATCCTAGTATCCTTGCGCCACAATGATTTTCATTTTGCATAAACTCCGCAACATTTTTAACGGCTGCAGTAATTGCTTCTACTGGCATAGACATTGTTGTCGCTAGAAAACTCGTTGTACCTTCTTTTGCAAGCATGTGCGTAATTGTATGCAATGATTCAGGTGTTGCATCCATTACATCTACTCCAGCAACGCCATGCGTATGTAAATCGATTCGCCCAGGGATCAGTGAATAATTACTTGGAAAATTGAAAAGTTCGCTGCTGGATCCCGCGTTCAAGTCGTAGGACGACGAAATTTTGTTGATTTTTCCATCTTTAATGAGTAAGGCTCGATTGGAAATAATTTCTGAATCAGTATAAATTTTAGGGCCTTGAATTATCATAGATGGCATACTTTTTCTCTTAACATGTATTCGTCACTTTAGATAAATGGTCTGGCTTATCCGGATCAATACTTCGTATTTTCGCGCATTCTTCTGCCATTAAATAAAACGCCTGAATAGCAATAAGCGGATCACATAATGGATGAAGGCTAGGTGGTAATGGAAGAAAATGTCGCGTCTCTGAATGATCGTTTACTCCTTTTATACGATCTTCCGCTACAATCAAATAAGTGCAGGTAGCAATTTTTGATAATCTATCTAATAAAGCTGATAAACCAGTCACAGCTGCATCACTCGGAACAAATACGATTAATGGGAAATTTCCAGTCATTAAGGCAAAAGGTCCATGCAATACTTCAGCTGAACTAAACGCTTCAGCATGTAGTTTACAGGTTTCTTTTAATTTCAGAGCGCCTTCTGATGCAATTGGAAAAGTAAATCCTCTACCCAACACTAAAACATTACTGCGCGTTGCTAAATCCTGAATACCTTTTGTCCAATTCAATGATTGTGTTTGCAAAAAATACTCTGGTAATTGCGCTAGCTTATTAAGCAAGTCTCCATCCTGTTTCCAATAAGCTGTAAACGTTAGAATAGCGACCAATGTTGCTACAAAAGATTTAGTTGCCGCTACTGAAACTTCATCACCAGCGCATAAAGGAATTACCATGTGAGCAATATCTGCCAAAGGCGATTGTGTTTTATTTACAAAAGCAACCGTGAGCGCTCCCGCTTTTTTAGCAGCGGTCATCACTTCACATAGGTCACTGCTTTGACCCGATTGTGAAAAAGCAACGACTAATGCTTTTTCCATTAATAATGGCGCATGATAAATGGTCTCAATCGATGGCGCAGCAGAAGCTGTCACTAAACCCAACTGCGTTTCAAAAACATATTTTGCAAAACTTGCCGCATGGTCAGAACTTCCGCGTCCAACAGTCACAATGAATTGCGGCGAAAAATGTTTAATTCTTTGGATGAATGCAGGCAATAATTGAGAATAAGTATCTAATTGTTTTTTTGTCACCAAAGGAATTTCTTTTGCTTCTGCTCGCATATGTGACATAGTTATATTACCCTTTATTTTTGAATGTAAGCTACGTTTCTTACCATTAATAATGCACCCTCTGTTGCATCTTGTTTTCGAGAAACAATATTAAGTTTTAAGTTAGCTTTTAAATACGTTTCCATAAAAGAGGCCAATCCTCCAAACAAACAAAGCGGCAGCGTCTCATCTCCTTCAATTAATGCATCTACCACTCCACATAAAGCTTGGCCACTCCTTTCCGCAAGCTCAATTGCCCAACGATCTCCTTGTGCTAAATAATGCGTCAGCACTGGAGCTAGAGTTGCGTATTCAGTTGCACTGGCTTTATTCGCCCATGACACCATACTTGTCGTATTATTATGAAAAGTCTGATAAACAGCCTCTAAAAAAGGGGATCCTTCTCGCCTGCCATCGCACCACTCCAATGCATAACGAATGGCATGTAAACCAAACCAAGCACCGCCACCGACATCATCGTAAGGAAATCCCCAGCCACTGACACGTTTATGTTGACCTTGTTTCACTGCATAACCAACGACCCCCGTTCCTACGATAAGAATAGCGCCATCTTTCCCTTCATGTGCACCTAAACAAGCGGCGTAGGCATCAGACTCAATGCGAACAGTATCAAAATAAGGAAGGCGGGCTAAAAATTCTGTGCAAGCTTCAGGAACTTCTGTGCCTGCCAATCCCAAACCGATATGGAAGTGGCAATCACTATCATTGCGATTTATTTTAGCTTCAGCTAGTGCTTCTTGAAAAGCTTCTTCAATAGAACTTAATGAAATATCGACAGAAAGACGAATATTCGCCGCCCCCGAGCGACCAGAACCCAAGAAATTTCCAGCGGCATCTCGCATCACTAGTTTCGATTTAGTTCCGCCACCATCCACTCCAATAAAAATATCTTTCGTCATTGTTTCCTCATTATTTTTAGTTCGCAAAAGTTTGTTCAATCTCTTCTAGAGTTTTTTGATTAGATTCTGGCAAAAAACGATAAACCAATATAAAATAAAATACCGTTGAGATGCCACATAAAATAAAATTACCCGCGTACCCTAAAATATGTGCAATTTCTAAAAACACTCCGGCTAACAAAGTCGATGTCAGTGAGTTAGCAAACAAACATACCGCCATTCCATTACCGCGAATGGGAGTAGGTAAAATTTCAGATAAACATAACCAAACAATGACGCCTGGCCCAATCGCAAAAGCGACGATATAAAATAACATACCTACAATGGTGAGATATCCTTGTAATGCACTGACAGGAATAAAAAAAGAAACGGCCGCTAGAAAAACTAATGACAATGTAATTCCTGCGGTACCTGTTAACATTAAAGGACGACGGCCCACTTTATCAATCAAGAAGAATGCCAGTATTGTGGTCAAAAAATTCAATAAAGTAATTCCTAATGTTCCTAACATTGACACCATCACCGATGACAAACCGGATTTCATAATAATAAATGTACTGAATTGCAATAACGAATTAATTCCAGTCATTTGATTTAAACAGGCTATTGCTAACGCTATTAAAAACGGGATGCGATATTTTTTTTGAAAAAAATGCGTTTTAACTACATGTTGACGCTGCAACGTTTTCATTTCTAACAATTCTTTTTCAACTGCCACTTGATCATTGCAATAAAGTAATGCCTTTTTAGTTTCAAGCTCTTTACCTTGAGTAAACAACCAACGTGGGGACTCGCATAGTTTATAGGTACCTAACAATAAGAGAACACCAGGAACAAGCGCACATGCAAACATGATGCGCCAATCGCCATTCTCTAAAAATTTAAGATCAACGACAGATGCCAATAAAATACCGGCAGTTAGAAAACATTGAAAAATCGCAATGCTGCGCCCACGATATTGATGGGGCACGGTCTCTACTAAATAGAGCGGCACAACAATGGTGACAATACCAACACCTATGCCTTGGATAATTCGCCCAAATAACACTCCATAAAAAGTATCTGCAAAAATCAAACACATCACGCCCACAATAAAAATACATGCTGCTGTTATAATCAATTTTTTGCGGCCAAACCTATCAGAAAGACTACCACTGACAAACGTTGCAATGGATCCTCCACCCAACACTGCGGCAACAATCATGGATAGCTGTATGGTACTTAAACCAATTTCTCGCTGCATAAAGGGCAACGCACCACTGATAACTCCAATATCGTAGCCATACAACATGCCACCGATTCCAGCAAATAACATGATATATAGCGTATAAAACCACGGATTATTTTGTTTATTCATTGATCACTCCATGTCATATACTAACAATATACCTGGAATCCGTCATTTAGCCAATTTTCTGTGATTTGCAAGAGATGGGTGGGCTTTTTTTGTCCAGCAGTCAAAAAAGAAGGCGCTTAATTAAAATTCAAGGTCAACTCACCGTGTTTAGCGTCTACGGTAACTTGACCGCCATTTTTCAAATGTCCATAAAGCAATTCTTTCGCTAGCGGTTTTTTTAATTCATTGGTAACCAATCGACCCATAGGTCTTGCACCCATTTGTGCATCATAGCCATGATCGATCAACCACTGGCGGGCAGAGTCTGTTAATATAATTTTAACTTTTTTATTAATTAATGTTTGTTGCAGTTCAGCAATAAGCTTATCAACAATATTTCCTGCAACTGATTTAGGGAGCGCATTAAATTGAATAATCTCATCGAAACGATTACGAAACTCAGGTGAGAATACACGCGCCATTTCTTGTTGTGATTCTTGTTTATCGGGCTCGTTATTTAACCCACCAAATCCTATCGATCGTTTTTGAAAAACCGCCGCCCCCGCATTCGTAGTTAAGACAATAATCGTATGACGAAAATCTACTTTTCGAGCTTGACCATCGGTCAATGTACCGTAATCTAACACTTGCAATAATAAATTATAAATTTGCGGATGCGCTTTTTCAATTTCATCCATTAATACAATCGAATGCGGCTCTTTCTGCACGGCATCGGTCAATATACCACCTTGATCATAGCCGACATAACCGGGAGCGGTGCCAATCAGTTTTGTATAAGCAGATTGATCGGTATATTCTGACATGTCAAAACGCAATAATTTCATGCCAAGTTGTAACGCTAGTTGTTTGCATAATTCTGTTTTTCCCACACCAGTTGGCCCTGCAAACAGGAAAGATCCAATCGGTTTAGTGCTATCGCGCAATCCTGCATTCGCCATAGTGACTGCAGCCACTAAGGTTTCAATCGCATGATCTTGCCCGAAAATAGCTTCTTTCAAATGCTCTGTGAGATGGGCCAATCCAGCGCTTTCTTGTGTTTGCGCTATCTGCTCGACTGGAATATGCGCTTTACTCGCAATGACTTGATACACATGCGCTGCATCAACTATTTTATTACCTAAATGCGGATTTTCCATATTGACTAAAGCGCCAGCTTCATCCAATACATCCAGTGCAATATCGGGTAGACGACGATCTTTAATATATTTTTGACTCATCGTCACCGAAATTTCTAATGCCTTTTGATCAAACACGACGCGATGATGTTTTTCTAAACGTGGTTTCATGCCTTGAATAATCGCCAGGGCTTCTTCTGGCGTAGGTTCTGGCACATGCACTTCAGCAAAACGCCGTTTTAGCGCCTCATCTTTTTCAAAAATTTGTCGGAATTCTTTATACGTCGTCGCACCGATACAACTAATTTCACCAGACGCCAATGCAGGCTTTAATATATTTGCCATATCCATATCGCTGCCTTTAGTAGAGCCAGCACCAATAATCATATGAATTTCATCTATAAATAAAATCGCATGCGGCGTTTGTTTAAGAAAATTAATAATATCATCCATACGCTTTTCAAATTCACCGCGAAATTGGGTTCCCGCCATCAACGCCGTCAGTTTTAAAGAATAAATGGTTGCGTTTCTCAACGACATCGGTACCTTTTGTTCTTCAATCAACTGCGCCAATCCCACTGCGATCGTTGTTTTACCGACACCCGGTTCACCAATTAACAAAGGATTGCTTTTGCGACTTTGCGATAGAATCATCATAGTTTCTTGAATTTCTTTCTGACGGCCAATAACAGGAGATAGCTTGCCTTGGCGGTACTTCATATTAAGATTTTCGAGATAATCTTCCGCGCCCCCAGCAGAAGTGCCCGCCTTAGGGGGGGGCAATAAGGTCTGTATATCAAATGACTTTAATGATTCTTCTGCTCTTTGATGTTGGGTATCTTCTTTAAAACGTGGTTGAGACAAATAACTCTCAATATCGGCTCGTGTCGCTTGGCATTGCCGTAAACATTGTGCGCCCTGACTCTCTTGCTCATGAAAAATGGCCAATAACACATCAGCACCATTGACGTTTCGACGCTCTTTGTGCTCCACCATACGTTCTGTGCGCGTTAGCACTCGCTGAAATCCTAGGGTTTCGACGAGGCCATCATTGGTCAACGGTGGACACGCCTGTAAACCCTGCTTGAGACACTTGATCAATTGGTCACGGTCATACTCATGGTAAGGATTGTAGGTTAATGCACGCACTACATCACTTTCGTCACTTTCTACCAATACTAAAAGTAAGTGCTCAATAGTCACTTTCGCGTGACGCAAGCGCTTAGCAAGCTCTAAGGCTTTGTTTTTTAAGGTATCTAGATATGAAAATTTCATTGTCTTCGCAATCACTCAGGGCTTTTCAGTATAACTCAAGACCAATTATAGGCCAAATATTTCTTAGATTAAAAAAATTCGTTAAGGCGTTCTTAATATTCTGCATGTACATTCGCCCCCTTGGATAATAATAACAAGAGGCTGGCTATTATGATGAACGAGTTCCCTAGTGATAATGAAAACTCAGCCTGGGATGATTGCGGTGGGTCAGAGCTTCTCCAGCGTCAACCAACAGACGCGAAGAAAACAGATGACGCGTATTCATCCAATAAGCTGGGGGCACCAGCCAATCAGGCCGCAGAACCCCTGATACACCAGGATAACCCAAGGGGGTTGGTCAATTTGCGCACTTTTAGTGACGGAGATAAGAAAATTGCCTGGTGCACCTCAACTCTTCCTCGATCTTCCTTAAACAGAGACTGGTTACTTATCGAGTCTATTAGTTACTTTCACGTTTCTTCAATCATTTTGACGGTTGTTTTCAATCTATTGCAAAATATATTCTCTATTTTTGACGTCGTTGACACACGCAAACAAATTCCAATGGAAGTCGCTTACACTCTAATTGCTCTCGATATTTTGGGCACAACCGTTCAAAACCTTTGGGCGCGATCACTAAAAATAGTAGAAATCCCCAGACACCTCACTTTTATTCAATCTGCTTTTATAGACACAATTGAAAAAGAACTGAAACAATTAAAGAAAACATATCAAAAAGATGCCTTTATAAAAGATTTTGTGATACTGATGTCTCCTGAAGAATATAAGGAAATTACCCAGCACACAGAACCTACAGCAATGGCTCGCTCTCGCAACTCATCACCTCCAAAAAACGGTATAACACAAACGCTGCAGATTCTTAGCAAAGAATATCATGAGGTTCGCTTACATATCTTGCAAATAATGGATACTAGTAGGACAAAAGAGCTATTACACTCAATTTTATCTTCTGAAGCTTCGCCAGATTCTTATAAAGTTTTAGCCTACTCATCTCAGTATAACTCACTGCAAGAACAGCATACTCTGATTGGCAATGCCATTATTCCTTCTCTTAGCTTAAGACGCGCTCTATTTAGCGCCACTTATTTTAAAGCGGTTTATGCGGAAAAAAAAGTTACTGAGCTTTTTAAAAATACTATTAAACAACTTCCTGCATTATTTTTTTTGAAACTTGGCCCCGCTTTATGCACTATATTACAGGGGCCTGCAACACTTGCAGATATGTTGGAAAAATTTGGCTTAATAAATCACAGTGAAACAAATATTTATGCAAAATTGACTATAGTTCTTTTTGGTTGCTTAATTGGCGCTTTTAAAGCATATGTAACCTTTATGATTAAAACAGAGGTTGCAGAAGAGCGCTTAAGTTACTTATTTAATTTAATGAGATTACCCAAAGCTTCAGATGTTTTTTTAATTCCACAATTAATATTTAGCTTAATGCAACTACTATTGCTACCTGTATTATGCGCATTGTACCTGCCCTATTCTTTCATAAAGTATTTTTGTGAACCAAAAAATGAAATGTGGCTAAATATAGCTTTCCACCTAGATCCAGTGCTTGACAGAGTTATCCAACTTATTGCACCTCTTGGAACAATTTATTTCTACTTCGGCTTAGGATTCTTTTTTTCTGGATCTGGCTTGATTTATATTGCTACAGCACTATCGATTCCTATGCCAGCAGAAGACAATTATTCTAATCCTTACTTCCTCGCTTTTAGAATGTTCAGCTGTATTTCTCAGGTCTTCCTAAATGCTATTTTTAATCAAGGCTGGGATGTTGTAACAAAAAGCGCTGAACGTATTGAAGAGAAACAACAAGAAATTGATAAAAAAATTCAAGGACTCAGCAATCCAAAATTGTCTCAACTTTTAATCAGCCCCAATACAACTACCCCAATTTCGAATAGCAATGAAGTAGAAGTTGATGCTTTCTGGCAAAAAATGATTTTGTTCTGTATTTTGATTGATAGCTTTGTTTTCGGCATATCAGCGATGGCAGGCACAAGCAAAGCAAATGAGGTGGGTAAAGACTTAGTGCCGTTTATGTTTAATCCGACCCTGTTGTTATCGTTACCTATTGTTGTTGGGGTTGGGATTTTATTTTCTCAAATCATATATTCTTTTGTATTAGGCGGAAGAGACGGCGAGAAACATTGGAAAATGATAGGTCAACATTATACACCAAGATTTGTTAAAGAATTTTTCAAGATGGAACATAGTGTATTATATCCTGTTACAAAAACACCAAAAAATGGTGCCGGGTATGATTTTGAGCTTCCAGATAACTTCGCTGATGATTTTCTTAAAACCACAGACTATCCATGGGATCCGCGATCCGTTTATCTGGGAAATAGCTAAAAAATATGTGCTAAAAATACCCCCTTTTTTTGTTAATCTGTGGTATTATATTGGGTCGCAATGTCGGCGGACTTTTTTCGCTTAGACGCAACTGGACGATATCAAAAAAATGAATACATTCGAAAGTCTTGGCTTAAGCGCCCAAATTACCAAAACACTCAGCTTGCTGGGTTATGAGTCCCCCACACCTATTCAAGCAGAAGCTATTCCCGTTTTCTTGCAAGGGGGCGATATTATCGCACAAGCACAAACAGGAACCGGAAAAACCGCTGCTTTCGCGCTACCTATCGTAGAAAAGATTGATTTAACCGCCACTAAGCCGCAAGCGCTAATAATAGCACCTACTCGAGAGCTGGCGATTCAAGTAGCGGAAGCGCTGAAAAGCTATGCCAAGCACATTCCTTCGTTTCATGTTCTCCCAATTTATGGCGGACAAGAATATCGCGGGCAGCTTGCTTCTCTAAAACGTGGTGTACATGTTGTCGTCGGAACACCGGGCCGCATCATGGACCATATGCGACGCGGCACATTGCAACTAGACGACTTAAAAACACTCGTTCTAGACGAAGCAGACGAAATGTTAAAAATGGGCTTCATCGATGATATTGAATGGATTTTGGAACATGTCCCTAAACAACGACAAATTGCCCTTTTCTCTGCAACCATGCCGCCCGCTATTCAAAAAGTAGCGAATAATTACTTGCTAAACGCAACTAAAATTCAAATTGCCTCTAAAACAAAAACCGTAACACTGATTGATCAACGGTGTGTCTTTGTTACCCAATACAACAAATTAGAGGCGCTAACCCGTTTCTTGGAAACCGAAACATTCGATGCCATCATGATTTTTGCTCGAACAAAAATTGCGACTACCGAGCTTGCGGAAAAATTAGCGGCAAGAGGTTACTCTGTCGATGCATTGAATGGCGATGTCCGACAAAGCATGCGTGAAAAAGTCATCTATCGATTGAAAAACAAGACTCTAGACATTGTGGTCGCGACAGAAGTTGCAGCTCGAGGGCTGGATGTCGATCGTATTGATCTCGTCATTAACTATGACATCCCAACAGACCCAGAGTCTTACGTGCATCGTGTTGGTCGAACTGGTCGCGCTGGTCGCTCAGGCAAAGCTCTAACATTTGTCACCCCACGTGAAAGAGGATTGCTAAGCGCTATTGAACGCACGATCAACATAAGAATCGAACAAATTCAAATACCTTCACTGAAGCAAATGCATGAAAAGCGCGTAGGCAATCTGAGTAAAAAAATTCTTGAAGTGCTTGCTAAAGAAAATTTAAGTATTCATCGTGAATTGATTGAGCGTATTGCACAAGAAAGTGAATATAACGCATTAGATATTGCTGCTGCCCTAGCGTTTATGTCGCAAGGTGACGCACTATCACAACCAGAAACTCATGATGAACTTTCACAACCTATCAATGTCGATCGCGACCGTGATTATGGCAACCAAGGTAGAGAAATACGACGCGAATATGGTGGCCGCTCTGGCGGTGGGGGCAGAGATCGTAATCGTAGCAGCCGTTCAGCAGGCGGCGAAAGAGAACGCAGCTATAGCAGACCCAGTGATAGTCGACCTAGCGAAGGGGAAAGGCGTGAACGAAGTAGTAGTAGCCGTCCTAGCGAAGAAAAAGCACGATCGCCATCAACAAGAACATCTTTTAAAAGGTTTGATGACAGCAAAGAAGGATCAGCTCCTAGAAAAAAACGCGTGTTTGATAGAAAAGCACCAGCAGGCGCCGCAAGAAAACCACGGGATAAATAAACTTAGAAATCCGCTTATCGCAATGTTGTAATTGCGAACACTCGAGGCAATCCAGTCTTAAAAAAATGGGTTGCCTGGGGTCAATGCTTAGCAAGGATTCCAAGCTAACAGGTAAGCGAATGACGGGGGCAGCGGGGATACGCGTAAAATTACAACACTAGAAAATTTGGTTTAATTTTATCCCAGCCATTACCAATGTTGGTTTTACAACGCTAATACTTTTTAGTCTTTTCTTGGCAAAAATCTGAATCTAAAATTTACAATACGTTAATCGGAATTTTAATGTACTGTATGTGGTTATCCTCAGTTTTACTCATTTTACCCAACCTAAGATTAGCTTGAATAAAAGGCAGAAGTAGCTTGGGAACAGGCTTGTCTTGAGTTAACACAAGAGCATGTTCGCTGGATTTTGTCGAGCCATCGTTATTCAAAACGAGAGGCATTACACGCTGAAAATTACGAGAAGTTTATTTAAAAAAGTGATTAAAATATAAGAAAATGCGTGCGTATTTTATGGGATTTTAGTAAAATATCTCTCATGAAATACGCCCTAAACACACTTCTTGATGACATTCATTCTTTGCAAGAAATCATTGTTTTTTTACATAATAATGTTGAAAAAATAGAAGAAGAAAAAAAATCGCTTCAACAAAATCACGATCATATTCTTCAAGAAAAAATCAAAACGGACGCCGAACTTGCGACAGTGAGATTGAAGCTTGATCATGTGTTAGAACAATTCAAATTAAGCAAACAACGTCAATTTGGGCGTTCATCTGAAAAAGATCTCATTCAGTACGATATTTTTGACGAAGCTGGCGTGACATTGCCCATTGAGGCGCAAGAAGATGTTGCCGATGAAACAGAAGTGATTACGTATGAAAGAAAGAAGAATGCTGGAAAATCCAAGCGAAAAGCCCTGCCGGATTATCTTCCACGCGAAGTGAAAACCTATGATATCCCTGAGGATGAAAAAACTTGCGATTGTTGTGGCAGTGAAAAAACGTGCTTTGGCAAGGAGATTTCTGAACAATTAAAGGTCATCCCCCCTCAAATCGTGGTGATATCACACCAGCGTTTAAAATACTGCTGCAAGCCTTGTGAAGGTGAAATCAGCATTGCCCCTAAACCGGCTCTCTTTTTACCAAAGAGCATGGCGGATGCCAGTCTTGTAGCGTATACGATTATCTTGAAATATGTCGATCATCTTCCCTTATACCGCCAAGAGCACATTTGGGCGCGGAATAAGATTGAGTTACCGAGGAATACGACCTGTGCTTGGGTCATGAAATCAGCCACGTTATGCGAACCCTTGGTGAATGTCATGCGCTTGGAATTAATCAAAAGCGGTTATGTCCAAGCCGATGAAACGCCAACACAAGTGCTAAATGAACCTAAACGTAAAAATACACAGAAAAGTTATATGTGGGTGTATCGCAAAGCGATAGGCGCGCCCCTCATTCTTTATGAATATCAAGAAACACGTGAAGCCAAACATCCCAAACGGTTTTTAGCCGGCTTTACAGGACGCCTTCAGACCGATGCCTACTCAGGCTACGATTGGTCCGATGAAATGCCAGGTGTCGTTCATCTCGCTTGCATGACACACGGGCGACGACCCTTTGCTGAATTACAAAAGCTAGCTAAAAAATCCAAAGGACTCGCGTATCAAGCTTTAGAGATAATCGGTGTGCTCTATCACATCGAAGCACAAATTAAAGATAAAACGGTTGAAGAAAAATATCAAATACGGCAAGAACAAGCAAAACCACAACTTGAAAAATTACAGGCTTGGTTACTCAAGCATGTCAGCCAAGCACCACCGAAAGGAAAACTTGGCCAGGCGATGCGCTATCTCATTAATCACTGGCAAAAATTGATTCGCTATATGGATGATGGTCAATTGCATATCGATAATAATGCCATTGAAAATGATATCAGGCCATTTGCTTTAGGAAAGAAAAATTGGTTGTTTTATGGAAATCCACGCGGCGCTAAAGCCGGCGCTATTTTCTACAGCTTGCTGATCACTGCAAAAGCCAATAGACTCAATGAGCATGCTTACCTCACCTTTGTCTTTAACCGCATTCGCGCTTGCAGAACAGAGGATGACTACAGAAAATTGCTGCCGGGTTATTTGACGGCAGAAGAATCGAAACAATTGGCGTTAAAATAAACTCAAACT